>CAMHPC010000021.1 GCA_946186945.1 uncultured Prevotella sp. | reverse complement strand
TGACCTCCTGCGTGACAGGCAGGCATTCTAACCAGGCTGAACTAACGCACCAGGCGGTATATCTCTAAATTGCGGATGCAAAGGTATGAGAAAAAAATGAAAGAGCCAAATATCTTTCCACTTTTTTAAAGAAAAAATTGCATCAGGTGGGCATCCTGATACTTTTGTCCATAGCAGAACCAGTCTTTTAGTGTGGCTGAGGCTGAAAAGCCGGCTTTTTGAAAGAGGTCTACTGCCGCACTGTTGTGTGTGAGCACAAGAGCGTAGAGTTGATGCAGGTGCCAGTGTCGGCGTGCCATGTCGGTGAGGGCTTGTAGGGCTTGTAGAGCATATCCCTTCCTACGGTATCGCGAGAGCACGGCGATACCCACTTCCGCCCTGCCATACTCCGGTTGATAGGAGAAGGCGTCAGCCAGTCCCACTGCCGTACCATCTTCGAGTGCTATGACCATCCTTGCCTGTCTGTCGGCGAAGAAGTCGTTGGTATTGGTTTGGATGTAGTTGGCGAGTGTGTATCGCGAGTACGGGGTATTCTGGTTGCCCACAGTCCAGAGGTCGAGGTCGTTCTCCATCTCATACAGCAGTTCCAGGTCTTCGGGTTCAAGAGCCCTGAGATGTACTTTCGGTATTGGCGGCATATTCATTTCATCACCTCCTCGGCAGTAATGAGAGTTTTGGAGCGCGGGTTGTATGTGCCCACGTGCACGTTTGCTTCAGGATGCTTTGCCATAAGAGTCAGTATATCCTGGTAAGAGAATGTCTCCGTGTCGTACACCACATACCTCATCGTCTTGGTGTCGAGGTCAGCCACCAGCGGGTAGTGACCTTCGGGGAGCGTCTGTGGACTGCCCACCTGAAACTGCGCCGTGAGACCCTTGCGCCGCGCCAGTTTCTTGCACTGTGCTATAGCCGCCGTAGATCCTATGAACAGGTATTCAGGTTCGCGTTTGCGGTGTCTGGATGAGAAGCCGAGAGATTTTCTCAGTTCCGACATTTTTATGTGTACGAGAGCCAGCGTAGCCTTGACGAAGATTGCCATCTTTATGGGTAGCGAGATGAAGAACGAAGTGCCTCCGAAATGTTTGCGAAAGAAGATAAGCATCGCCTCGTAGAACACGTGCACGTAGCGGAACGATGATTTCTGCGTGCTCTCGCCCTTGTAGTGCAGTATAGTCTCGGGCAGATACCAGTTGTGATATTCTGCGAGAAGCAGACGGTATGAGAGGTCGATATCCTCGCCATACATGAAGAAGTCGTCGTCGAGCAGTCCCACCTTGTCGAGTGCCTGTCGACGGAGCATGCAGTAGGCTCCACTCACTATCTCTATCTCCGCAGGTTCATCCCATGGCAGGTAACTCATATAGTATCGTGCGAAACGTCGGCTGTTGGGGTATCTTTGGCACAGTCCCGTCATCTTGTAGAATGCTGTAGTGGGAGTGGGTATGCCACGTCGGCTCTCGGGTGCCTTGGTACCGTCGTCGCGCAGCATCATCACCCCTGCCGACCCTGCATCGGGATGTTGGTCCATGAACTCCAGTGTATGGTGTATGGTATTCTCTGCCACCACCGTATCGGGATTGAGCAGCAGCACGTATTCGCCCTCCGACTGCCGTATGGCGATATTGTTTGCCCTGGCAAAACCCAGGTTATGGTTGCTCTCTATGTAGTTGACCGTTTTAAACTTGTGTTGTACATACTCCACGCTATCGTCGTGCGAGTGGTTGTCCACCACGAACACCTCGGCATCTATGCCTTCGATAGCCTTGTACACACTGTCAAGACACTGATAGAGGTAGTGCTTCACATTGTAGTTTACTATGATGACAGAGAGTTTCATGCCTTGTCTGTGCCCTCCTCATCGTCTTCTATTCCAGCCTCGTTCATACATCTGGTGAGTGAGGGGAAGATAAAGAAAAAGCAAAGCATGGAGATGATGGCGAGATAGCCGAATGCTGCATTCATGGTGAGATAGTAGAGCACGGCATTTGCCAGTGTGACCACACCCAGCAGCGTCATCCTGACGGTGCCCCACTTCGCCAGTGCCTTGTGGTGCTGCGATGTGAGTTGCGCCTTTATCGTGCGGAAGTGAAACAGCCTCAGCACCAGGGGAATGGTGCACAGTGTGAGCAGTTCCATGACCGTAGCGCTGATAAAATTGAAGTTCACGTCGTCTGCCTTGCACCCTGTGGTGAGTACCTGACACTCGCACAGTATGACCAGCCCCCACGAGAGCACCATAAATATGGCAAAGAGTGAGAGCAATAGATTTCTAACCTTTACTATTTCCTTTATTTGGATCATTGTATTGAGTTTTGATATCCCTCATCGTTCGTATGGCGTACGATTGATGATAGACCTGCCGAGAGTGACCTCGTCGGTATATTCCAGTTCATCGCCCACGGATATGCCCCGTGATATGACAGAGAGTGTGGCACTGGTGTGAGCCAGTTTTCTGGAGATATAGAAGCATGTAGTGTCGCCCTCCATAGTGGATGCGAGGGCGAATATCACCTCTTTCACCTCTTCGCTCTGCACCCTCTCCACGAGTGCATCGATGGTGAGGTCGGCAGGTCCTATGCCGTCCATGGGAGAGATGATGCCTCCGAGCACATGATAGAGACCGTGATACTGTTGCGTCTTCTCTATAGCCATCACATCCTGTATATTCTCCACCACGCACACCGTAGAGGCATCGCGGTGGTGGTCGCTACAGATGCTGCACATCTCCTCGTCGCTGATGTTATGGCAGCGCGAACAGAATTTCACCTCTTTCTTCATGCGCCCGATAGCCTCGGTGAACTGTGTGACGAACTCCTCGTCCTGGCGTAGGAGGTAGAGAACAAGACGTAGTGCCGTCTTGTTCCCTATGCCGGGCAATTTATTAAATTCCTCCACCGCCCTGCCCAGCAAGAGCGAAGGATATTGTCTTTCCATTCCTATGCAGAAGGGTTAGAAGTACACGCCTACACCCACCTTGAGGCCCACGGTAGAATAGTCGCTATGATTTTTAAACGACTGCTGGTAGTATATGGCAGGTTCGATGGTGACATAGTGGTTGAGGAAGAAAGCATAGCCCACCTCTACACCGGGCATCACATCGTTGTAGTTCTTGTTGGCATGCACGTATTTCACGTTTGCTCCGAGGAAGATACCGTTTTGCAGGATATAGTATCTGCCGCCCACACCTAAGGTGAACATGTCGGGTATATCCTTGCCCCGTCCCTGATATTCCAGGTTGGCAGTGGCCATAAGGTTGTCCATCAGCATATAGCCGCCGTTGGCCTGCAGTCCGAGGCTGAGGTCATCGAGTCCGCGGTAACTGAGGTTCAATCCGGTGAGCGAGGCACCCACATATTTCTTACCTTTTTCGAACTGTGCGTTGGCTGTGAGAGTGAGAGCCAGCGCCATGATCAGCATAGCGATTTTTTTCATAGTGCTTATATTTAATTAGTTATTATATCGTGAGGATTGTTGTTATATTTTCTGTACCATGCAAAGAACCACACCAGTGCTATGACCAGACAGATGGCTCCGAGAGGATAGCCAATGTTCACATCGAGGTGCATGGCCTGCGGACTAACGAAGAGGAAGGTGGAGCACACGGTGGTCATGAACAGTGCCGGTATGAGCGACACGTAGAAGGGTTTCTTACGCTGCACAAGGTATACGGTTATGGTCCAGAGGGTGAATACCGCCAGAGTCTGGTTAAACCATGCGAAATACTGCCATATAGTATTGAAACCGTCGGGGTTTTCCATCTGCCATATCAGAAGCAATATAGTGACGGCAAAAATAGGTATGGCGATATAGAAGCGCTTGGCGACAGAGCGTTGCGACATATTCAAGGCATCGGCTACGATGAGTCGTGCGCTGCGCAGTGCGGTATCGCCGCTGGTGATAGGTGCAGCCACCACGCCGAGAATGGCGAGTATGCCGCCTGCCATGCCGAGCCAACCGTTGCACACCTGCTTCACCACATCGGGTGCAGAGAAGAACTGTATGAGTGTCTTCGGGTCGTCGCCTGTGAGTTGTGCTGTAAACTGTGCGAGGGTCTCGGGTGTCACCACCTCTTTCCATCCGTCATAATAGAAGAAGTACATCGACACGGTGGCCCATATCAGTGCCACGGCACCCTCGGTGATCATCGACCCGTAGAACACCGGTCGTCCCATCTTCTCGTGTTTCAGGCATCGTGCCATGAGTGGGCTCTGTGTGGCATGGAAGCCACTTATGGCACCACAGGCGATGGTGAGGAAGAGACAGGGGAAGAGAGGATTCTTGCCAATGAACGTGTCGGTGCCCAGTATCTCGGGCGATGCGGCTGCTGGTGCAGCCATATCCCATATCTCGGGCAGTGAGGGCCACTTGATGAAGAGCGCCACCATCAGTGCGAATGCCATGAAGAGCAGCGAGAAAGAGAAGATGGGGTAGAGACGTCCGATAACCTTATCGATGGGCAGCATGGTAGCCACGAGGTAGTATACGAAGATGATGACCACCCACATGATGGTACTGCCACCGAAACCATGCAGCAGTATGGCAGGGCTATATACGAAGACCGCGCCCACCAGTATGAGCAGCGCCACCGAGAACACCAGCATCACGCTTCTGGTGGCTGTGCCCAGGTATCTGCCCACGAGTTCGGGCAGGTTGGCACCTCCGTGGCGCATGGACATCATGCCGCTGAAGAAATCGTGCATAGCACCGGCAAAGATGCAGCCCAGCACTATCCAGATGTATGCCACCGGTCCGTACCATGCACCCATTATGGCGCCGAAGATGGGTCCGGTGCCGGCGATGTTGAGAAACTGAATCATGAAAATCTTCCAAGAGGGCATAACCACGAAGTCCACCCCATCGGCCTTTGCCACAGCAGGAGTAGTGCGGTCGTCGGGCCCAAACACACGCTCCACGAAGCGTCCGTAGAGCATGTATCCCAATACGAGTGCCAGCAGACTGACAACAAAAGTGATCATAACTTACTAAAATACTTTTTAAACGGTAATGCAAAGTTACGTATTATATTTCAAACGTGAAAGAGAAAGGAAATGAATTTATACAATTCTTTCCCTTTGGCCTGTAATATTCGCTTATTTTTGATTACTTTTGCAGTCGGCAAATGGAAACACCACTTATTAAAACCATAGAAATGAGACGAACGATTATGGCGATATGCCTGAGTGTGATGACATGTTCAGGCATGTTTGCCCAGAGTGCCAAGTATGAAGTACGTGCCGTGTGGCTCACCACCATTGGCGGTATAGACTGGCCCCGCACCCATGCCCGCGATGCCCAGAGTGCGGAGCGTCAGAAGCAGGAATTGGTACGCACCCTCGACCGCCTGCAGCGTGCCAACATCAACACCGTGCTCTTTCAGACCCGTGTGCGAGCCACCACCGTCTACCCCTCCGACCGCGAGCCGTGGGATGTGTGTATGACGGGCAAACCGGGCATGAGTCCCGGCTACGACCCCCTGGCTTTCATCATAGAGGAATGCCACAAGCGCGGCATGGAACTGCATGCATGGATAGTGACCATCCCTGTGGGCAAATGGAACTCGCCCGGCTGCAAACGGCTGCGCGAGCGCTATCCCCGAATGATAAAGAAGATAGGCGACGAGGGGTATATGAACCCCGAGGTGGAGCAGACTGGACGTTACCTCTCGGAGATATGCAGTGATATCACCCGTCGCTACGATGTGGACGGCATACACCTGGACTACATACGCTACCCTGAGACATGGAAGAACATCGGCAACCGCAATCAGGGGCGCAACAACATCACACGCATAGTGCGCAACATATACCAAGAAGTGAAGCGACTGAAACCCTGGGTAAAGGTAAGTTGCTCGCCCATAGGCAAGTACAGCGACCTGACCCGCCAGTCGAGCAAAGGGTGGAATGCCTATCACACCGTGTGTCAGGATGCCCAGCAATGGTTGCGCGAGGGTATCATGGACGAGTTGTTTCCAATGATGTATTTCCGCGGCGAGCATTTCTATCCCTTTGCCGTAGACTGGCACGAGCACAGTTACGGCAGGATAGTGGCACCAGGTCTGGGTATATGGTTTCTGGACCGCCGCGAGGGCAACTGGCCCCTGATGGATATCACACGTGAGATGGAGGTGCTGCGCGGCATGGGCATGGGCTACACCTTCTTCCGCAGCAAGTTCTTCACCGACAACACCAAGGGTCTGTACGATTACGTGTACCACCAGTTCAACCAACATCCCGCCCTGGTGCCTCCGATGACATGGCAGAACAGACTCATCCCTCTCGCCCCCGTGTACGACACAGAGAATGGTGTGGAATACAGCGGCAACACCGTCACGCTGAACTGGTTGTCGGTGAAGCGAGCCGATGGCGACGATTACTTCATGTACAACGTGTATGCCAGCGAGCACTACCCCGTGGACATAACAGACGGTGCCAACCTGGTGGCCACCCGCTTGAGAGAATGCAGCGTGACCTTCACCCGCCGCACCGACAGGGACATGTATTATGCCGTGACCACCATGGACCGCTACGGCAACGAGAGCAGAGACACTCAGATGGGCAAGAAGACCTCCTCCTCTCCCACCCTGCTGCGCAATGACGGCAGAAGACTCTACCTACCCCCCAAGCCACAGGAGACAGACGCCAACTTCATCGTGATAGAGAGCATGAGCGGAGTGCAGATGCAGCGTGCCTACTACAACGACCGTCCGGTAGACATCAGCAGTCTGCCCGATGGTGTGTACGTGGTGCGGTCAATGAACCGCAAACGCGTGACCCACAAGATAGGTCAGTTTATAAAGAAGACGAGATAAGACTCCACCACCCAAGAAAAGCGCCCTGCCTTCTTACTGTGGCAGGGCGCTTTGGTATAGTGCACTTGTGTCGGGCAAGGAATCAGAAAGGCAGGTCGTCCTGACTCTCAGCGCCGGCAGCCGGAGCCTCAGATGCCGGTGGGAAAGGAGCAGCAGGAGCCTGCTCGGCTGGAGCAGCGGGAGCGGCGGGAGCCTGAGCAGCCACATCGGTGGCGGGACGCACATCGAAAGCCCTGATGCTGTTGAACCAGCGTCCGTTGTACTCATGGGCATCGATATCAAACCTCACCAGATAGTCCTGTCCCTGCTGTATATTATACAGTCTGAGTCTGTCGTCGCCGAAGACCGAGAACACCATTTTCTTGGGATAAGCCTCGTTAGTCTCCAATACGAATTCCTGCACTTTCCACTCACCGCGTGCCGACACACCAGTCTTGGCATCGAGCACAGCGATTATTTTTCCTTGTAGTTCCATTTAAATATGTATTTATCGTTAATGTATGATTTAGATTTTTAAAAGTATCATCGTTATCGAACGCGAAATTACAAAAAATTGTTGTGACCACTGAAACTTTTTCCCCTTTTTTTTGTTTTTAATATGGCTTTTTCGTAATTTTGTAAGCATAAACGACTACCGTGGTGCCAGTGCGAGAGGGTGCAGGGAGCCGGTAGATATTAAGAAACAACAACTTAAATAATATATACGAATGAGATTCACCATTTCCAGCACATTACTGAGCAGCAATCTGTCTGCTCTCTCCAAGGTTATCAACAGTGGAAAGAACACCCTTTCCATTTTGGACAATTTCCTCTTTGACCTGAGCGACGGCAGGTTGACAGTAGTTGCCTCCGACGGCGACAACACCCTACGTGCCATCATGTCATTGGACGAGAGTGACGGCAGCACCATGAAGGTAGCGATACCGAGCAAGACAGCGTTGGAGGCGGTGAAGGAATTGCCCGACCAGCCCCTGGTATTCGACATAGACGAGTCTACGTACAATGTGCGTGTGACCTATCAGAACGGTGTGTACAATTTTTCCGCCCTCGATGGCAGCGACTTCCCCCTGCCAGTGACTGTAGGCGAGGACAGCAACACCATCACCCTGAGTTCTCAGTTGCTGTGCGACAACATCAGCCGTTCGCTCTTTGCCACCGCCCAGGAGGAGTTGCGTCCGGTGATGAACGGCATCTACTTCGACCTCAACGCCGAGAGTCTGTCGATAGTGGCCACCGATGGTCGCAAGTTGGTGCGCAACCGTGTCACATCCATCAAGAGTGAGCAGCCGGCAGCGTTCATCCTGCCCAAGAAGCCTGCCACCCTGCTCAAGAACGTGCTGCACCGCGATGACAGCGAGGTGGTGATACGCTTCGACCGTCGTTCTGCCACTATCAGTTATCCCAGTGGCACGCTGAGTTGCAGACTGATAGATGGCCGCTACCCCAACTACAATGCCGTGATACCACAGAACAATCCCAACCGTGTGCAGATAGACAGCAAGTCGCTCTCAAGTGCGCTACGCCGCATCCTTCCCTTTGCCAGTGCCGGCAGCCAGTTGGTGAAATTCCATTTTGAGAACGGCAGGGTGAGCCTCTCGTCCGAGGACCTGGAGTTCAGCACAAGTGCTCACGAGGATGTGCTGTGCGACTACAACGGTCTGATACTCAACATCGGTTTCAAGGGCAGCACCATCCTTGAGTTGCTTTCCTCACTTGACAGCGAGGAGGTAGTGATAGAGTTGGCTGACCCAAGCAGAGCCGGTGTGATACTGCCTGCCACCCAACCTGAGAATGAGGAGGTACTGATGCTAATCATGCCTGTACTGATAAACGACTGAGAGAGCGATGCTACTGAACCTGACTCGTCCTCTTATAGTCTTTGACATAGAATCGACCGGACTGGATGTGGCACGCGACCGCATCATACAGTTGGCATATATAAAGGTGTGGCCCGACGGCAGCGAGGAGCGCAAGAGTCGACTGATATACCCTGGCTGTGCCATACCCAAGGAGGTGACCGAACTGACCGGTATCAGCGATGATGTTGTGGTAGACGCCCCGAGTTTCGCCGACGTGGCAGATGAGTTGAAGAAAGAGTTTGAGGGTTGCGACCTGGCGGGTTACAATTCCAATCATTTCGATGTGCCCATACTGTCGGAGGAGTTTTTCCGTGCCGGCATAGAGTTTGATTTCTCCAAGTGCAAACTCATCGATGCCCAGTCTATATTCCACAAGATGGAGAAGCGCAACCTCAGTGCTGCATACAAGTTTTACTGTGGCAGGGAGATGGAGTCAGACTTCCCTCCCCACCGTGCCGACAGTGATGTAGAAGCCACCTACCGTGTGTTGCTGGGCGAGTTGGAGATGTACTCTGCCGAGCAGCAGACTGACGAAAGTCGTCGCTTGGAGAACGATATGGGCAAGTTGGCTGAGTTTTCGCGCATGAGCGACAACATCGACTTTGCAGGTCGTTTCGTATGGAAGCCCATGCTGGACAATCATGGCAATGTGATGAAGGATGCCGCGGGCAACGAGATGCGCCAGGAGGTATTCAATTTTGGCAAGCACAAGGGCAAAGTGGTGGCAGAGGTATTGCAGCGTGAGCCCAATTTCTATGCCTGGATGATGAACGGCGACTTCCCCCACGACACCAAGCAGGTTCTGACCCGCATCTATATGCGCACAAAATACAAGAAATGACAGACATATTATCAGGCAAGAAGATAGTGCTGGGCATCACTGGCAGCATAGCCGCCTACAAGTCGTGTCTCATCATCCGCGAGTTGATACGTCGTGGTGCTGAGGTGCAAGTAGTGATTACCCCTGCCGGCAAGGAGTTTATCACCCCCATCACCCTGTCGGCGCTGACCCACAAGCCCGTGATCAGCGACTTCTTCTCACAGCGCGACGGCACATGGCATTCACATGTAGACTTAGGTCTGTGGGCTGATGCCATGCTCATAGCCCCGTGCACGGCGAGCACACTGGGCAAGATGGTTCACGGTGTGGCAGACAACATGCTGGTGACCACTTACCTCAGCATGAAAGCCCCGGTATTCATCGCTCCTGCCATGGATTTAGACATGTATGCTCACCCGTCCACCCAACAGAACCTGCGAACGCTGAGCAGTTGGGGCAACCATATCATCGAGCCCGGCAGCGGTTTCCTAGCAAGCGGTCTGGAGGGTAAGGGCAGGATGGAGGAGCCTACGGTGATAGTGGACGGTCTGTCGGAATACTTCATCACACAGTCCTTGGGCGAGGGGCTAAGGGGCAGGAAGATACTGATAACGGCCGGTCCCACTCATGAGAAGATAGACCCTGTGCGCTACATAGGCAACTACTCGAGTGGCAAGATGGGGTTTGCCATAGCAGAGGAGTGTAGGCGCCGTGGTGCCGAGGTATGGCTTATAGCAGGGCCGGTGCAGCGTGAATGCGACAAGCGTATACACAGGGTGGACGTGGAGTCGTGCGAGCAGATGTACGAGGCTTGTACATCGCGCTTTGCTGAGATGGATGCCGCCATTCTCTGTGCTGCCGTGGCTGATTTCCGTGTACTATCGGTATCTGAGGAGAAGATAAAGCGCGGCAAGGAGGGTTTCACCCTCTCTTTGCAGCCCAACCCCGACATAGCCGCCACACTGGGCAGGATGAAACGTGCCGACCAGTGTCTGGTGGGTTTTGCCCTGGAGACAGACCACGAGGAGGAGCATGCCATAGAGAAGTTGAACAAGAAGAACCTGGACTTCATTGTTCTCAACAGCATGCGCAACGAGGGCACTTGCTTTCAGAGCGATGACAACCAGATAAGCATTATCACGCGTGATGGGGCGCGACATTTTGACAAGAAGAGCAAGCAAGATGTGGCTTGCGATATAGTGAGTGCGTTGATAGAATCGATAGACAACCGACCAATATAAAAATACTACATGATGACCATCAGTGAGCAGACCAACCAGAAACTGGAGCGTGTGATACGCAAGATATCACAGAAATTTCCCAATCTGAGCGACACGGGCATAGTGACCGACATACACTTGCGTGTGGTGCAGGAGAGTGGTGAATTGTCCGTCTTCGATGACGACGATAACGAGATAACCCGCTGTGTGATAGAGCAATGGATAGACAACAAGGATGACGATTTCTATGCCGAGGTGGTACAGGCACTACGCAAGGTTTTCCATCGCAAATCAGACATAGTGGACCAGTTTGGCATACTGAAGCCCTTCAGTGTGGTATTGGAGAATGAGGAGCATGAGAATATGGGTGAGATATACGTCGCCGATGACGATACTCTCATCATCGGCGGCGACATAATGAACGGTCTGGACGAGGACCTGGACCGTTTCATGAAGGAATTGTTAAAGTAGGGTCACTTTCTTCACCAATCCCTTGCTCTCATTGCTCATGCGGTCCATGGCAGTGACAACGTATGTGAGTCTCTCCCCTTTCCTTCCCTTGGGCAGGGTATAGAATGTATTTTCCGTTATAGCCACGATTTTCTTCGGGTTTGCCAAGTCTATTTTCTCGTTTGCCTCGAAGCAGTATACCACATATTTGCATGCTGCCTCGTCCCAGCCCTTGCCTTTTGGTGCTTTCCAGAAGAGCACTTGGTTGTTGTCCATCTTGAGCACCTTAGGCTTTTTGGGTTCCTTAGGTCCTTTTTTGTCGATGAAGGGCATGAGCGGTTGCAGTGCAGGGTATCTCCAGTAGTGTTTTCTGAGCACCTGTCCGTAGTTGCCTATATTGTCCACTGCTGCCTTAGCATACCACAGCACCGTACCATTCACGTGTTTCATCTGTTTGTGCAGGTTGAACTTGGCATTCATCTGGTTTATGTTAGGATTGTTGAGGTCGGCAAACTTAGTGGTGCGTTCTATATCCTCGCCGATATAGAGGGGACGGTTGGCAGCATGGTCATTCCACCATTTTATGAGCGTGGTATAGTCGGCTGTCTTGTGTCCCATCTGCCAGTAGAGTTGTGGCACACAGTAGTCGAGCCAGCCATTGTTCACCCACATCAGCACGTCGGCATAGAGGTCGTCATAGTTTTGCAGTCCTGCCGTTTCACTTCCCACGGTTGGGGCACTTTTCTTGTTCCTGTATATACCAAATGGCGACACGCCAAACTTCACCCACGGTTTGCGTTGGTGTATAGTCTCGTATAGTTGTTTCACAAACCTGTTCACGTTGTCTCTTCTCCAATCGTTGAGTGAGAGCCCTGACCCATACATCCTATACTCTTTCTCATCCGAGATTTTCTGTCCCGCGGCGGGATAGGGGTAAAAATAGTCGTCTATGTGCAGTCCGTCGATATCATACCTGCTCACTATATCGTCCACCACACGGCAGATGTAGTCGCGTGCCTCAGGCTGTCCCGGATTGAGGATGAGTTGGTCGTCGTAGGCGAATACCATCTCCGGATGTTGTTTTGCTATATGGCTCTGACTCAGTTGTTTTGTAGTTTTCGTCTTAGCCCTGAAGGGGTTGATCCATGCATGCAGTTCCATGCCTCGTTTATGCGCCTCGTTAATCATCCATGCCAGAGGGTCCCAGTAGGGTTGCGGTGCCCTACCCTGTTCGGTGGTCAGGAAGCGGCTCCACGGTTCTATGTTGCTCTGATAGAGTGCATCGCACTCTGGTCTGACCTGGAAGATGATAGCGTTGACACCATCCATTTGCAGTTCATCGAGTTGATATGAGAGTGTGCTTTGCATCTGCTGTGTAGACATGCCCAGGAACTGTCCGTTGACGCACTGTATCCATGCCCCTCTGAACTCACGTTTTTCCGGACTTTGGTTGGCTGTGACGTAGGTATCGTGTGTGCACGATGCAGTGAAGGCGACTGCGAGGAATAAGAAGAGATATTTTTTCATGTTATGTTATGGTGAGTAGCAAAAAAAATGTTAGTGTAAAGAGTGATATACGAAGTCGGCCTTCTCACGGAGCGGTGAGAAGGCCGAGAGAATATTCTATCCTAAAAATAATGTTGCATTACATGAAGAGGTATCTGTTGTCGGTGACATTAGCCTTCTTCATCAGTTCATTCTGGAATGTCTGTCCGATATTGTTCAGGTATTTCTGAGCAGACTTGTTTTGGTATTCCTTGTTGTCGAACTTACCCTCGAGTGTGCGACGGTCGGTCACCTGGAACACGTACACGGCACTGTTACCCTTGATGGGGTTGGCAGACATCTTACCCTTGGCAGTAGAGAAGACGGCACCGCTGAGAGCGGGTTCCTGAGCCTGTATGGCAGGTATGAACACCGGTGATGCGAGAGTGATCTGCTTCACAGTATCCACCTGTGCGCCCTTAGCCTTGGCATCTGCTATAGAAGTGATACCCTTGAGTTGAGCGATTGCCTTTTCAGCCTTCTTATCCTTCATAGCCTCGTCCTTAATCATGTTGTTGACCTGCGGATTAGAAAGAGGCATATATCCTTTGGGATAGATTTCGGTGAGCACCATGACGATGAGTTCATCTTGGTTGTTGCCACATGGCAGCACCTCAGACACCTGGTTCTTCTCGGCCTTGAACACCCAGCGCTGAGCCTCCCTTGAGTTGGCTATGCCGTTGAGTCCGTTGCTTGAAGTAGAGACGTTGGCCATTTCCTTCACCACATATCCACTCTTGGCAGCATTCTTCTCCATAGCCTCGAGCGACTGGTTGGCAGCGACGAACTGTTTGAACTTGTCGCCTATCTCGTGCGAAGTCTCATCAGAATAGTCGATGGTTCTCTTCACCAGAGCCACGTCATACTTAGTAATCATGTGTTTGCGGTCGAGCACCTGCAATATCATGCTGCCCTGCGAAGTCTCGATGAGTTTCAACTCATTGGGAGCGAGAGTATTGAGAGCCTTGAAGATTTCAGCGTTGTCCTTGTTGATATTTGTAGCGCGCTCATACTGTGCAGTGGTGAGCCACTCCTTGGCGCCGGTCTGTCCGTACACCTTGGCTATCTGTTCGAAGTCGGCACCGCCCTGTAGAGCTTTAAAGATACTGTCGGCACGAGTTTTCGACTCTGCTATGGTATTGCCGTCGGCACCTATCACACGATACTGTATAGAGTCGGGCAGTTGAGTCTTGTTGATGAGTTTGATGACATTGAAAGAATTGTCCAACTTGCTCTCCACGGGGCCTTTCACCTGTCCCACAGCCATCGAGTCGATAATCTGTGCTATGTCGTTGGCGAAGGCATTCTTTGACACGGGCACCCCTGTGTATGCATTGAGCGACTGATATTTGCGCACCACTTCTTCAGCCTTGGTGCTATCCATCTCCTGTGCTGCCTGCTTCATAGAAGCGAGCAGATTGTTGCGGTCTTTGTCGGAAGCCACCTTCTTCACCTGCACGTACTTGATAGAGCGTATCTCCTGGGGCAGAGTGAACACGGGTTTCAGTTCTTCGTACTTCTTCTGCAGGTCGGCATCGGTCACGTTCACATCCTTGTCGTTGATGGAGCGGTAGTCGATGTAAGCCAGTAGTATGTCGCTTTCCTGCTTTTCAGCATCGAAGTTGAACTGAGCCTCCACGGGGTTTGAGAGCACGCATGCAGCCACCAGTTGCTGGTATTTCTGCATGAGAGTGTTCTGGCGCAGTTGTTTCTCTTTGAAGAGCAGGTACTTGTACAATTTGTCCATATTGGGGTCTACGCCTCTGTTCTGCTCATACTGAGCCATGAACTTGCCGTAAGCATTAACATCGAAGCGACCGGTCTGTGGGTTGTGGAAATCGGGTATAGGAATGCTCATGAGCAGGCGGTCAGTGCCTTTAGTCATGATGTCCTGAATTTCCTGATCTGTCACAGTGAGTCCGAGAGCCTGACACTCTTTCTCGATGACCTTTTCCTGTACGTAGTAGTCCCAGGCGGCCTCTCTGAGTTGTTCGTCAGTAGCCTTTTGTCCATCGATTTTCATTGATTCCACGAACTCTTCCACATAGTTAGAGTAGTCCTGAGCATTGATTTTTTCGCCGAGCACCTCACCTGCGCGCTGACTTCTTTCTGCGCGTGTAGAGTCGCATGAGCGGAAAGCCTCCTCAGCCACGAAAGCGAAGAGAGCGAAGCCGATAACGCAAATCAGCACCACGCCTCTGCTTCTGATTTTTCCTAATACTGCCATTGCCTTTTAGTTATTGTTTTTTATGATTATTTTTCTTTGACAAGTGTGGTTATCAGGTCATTAAAAACGCCTAAGCCACAAAAAGCGTACAAAATTATAAATAAAAATGCAAACTGCCCAATTTTTGTGCTGAAAAATCAGTTATTGGTTCACTTTTAGTCTGACGAGTTCTATTTTCGTCATAGTTTTTTTTATGATTTTAAACTCGTACGGTCCGATATTGACCACCTCATTGAGTTTTGGGAAACTTTGGTAGACATTGAGTATGAGTCCGCCGATGGTCATATATGCGTCATCTTCGGGCAGTTGCAGTCCGTATTGGTCGTTCACTTTGTCTATTTCGAGTCGTGCAGAGAGCATGTATTCATTTTCCGAGAGTTGCTTGCTCACGTATTTGTTGCTGTCGTGCTCATCCTCTATCTCTCCGAATATCTCCTCCACCATATCCTCCAGTGCCACGAGTCCTGCCGTGCCACCATATTCATCCACCACCACAGCCAGACTCTTCTTCTGTGCCAGGAGCATGCGCATGAGTTTTTTGGCTGCCATGGTTTCGGGCACGAAAGGCATGGAGCGCACGGAGTCGGTCCATTTCTTGTGTCGTTTGAACATCTCCTGCGAGTGTATATATCCCTCTATATGGTCTATATCCTCCTTGTAGACTATGATTTTTGAGTTGCCTGTCTCTATGAATTTCTGTTGCAATTCCTCGAATGGGCAGTCGTGTGGCACGGCATTGATTTCCGTTCGTGGTATCATGCAGTCTCTGACCTTGGTTTCGGAGAATTCGAGAGCGTTTTGGAATATTTTCACCTCTTCGTTC
Source organism: uncultured Prevotella sp. (assembly GCA_946186945.1). GTDB lineage: Bacteria > Bacteroidota > Bacteroidia > Bacteroidales > Bacteroidaceae > Prevotella. The sequence continues at coordinate 9,880 of CAMHPC010000021.1, read as the reverse complement.
ACCTCGTCCTCGTTGGCATTGGCATTGTCTATGCTTGTCTGTAGCAGATAGTCGAGGTCCACCCTTGAGAACTCCTCGTCCTGCACATCCTTTTTCATCTTTATCCCCAAAGTGCGCAGCAGCAGTTTTGAGACGAAAGCAGAGAATTTGGATATAGGCCATAGCAGCATGTAGCATATCCATGCAGGAACGGCGAAGAAGGTGAGCATACTGTTTGGGTTGCTTTTAAACAGCATTTTGGGCAGGAATTCTCCTGTGAAGAGTATGATGACGGTAGAGATGATGGTATCTGCCGGCACAGTAAATCCCGCCGACATACCGTTGAAGATGGTATTGTCGAGCAGTTGTGCTATGAGTATGCCATAGAGCACCAGTGCTATGTTATTGCCCACGAGCATGGTGCTGACGAAGGTATTCGGATGTTTGTAAAATCTCTCGAGGCATCGTTGTGAGAGTCCGTTTTTCTCCTTGTCTATCTCGGCGAGCATACGGTTGCTTGCCACGAATGCTATCTCCATGCCTGAGAAGAAGGCGGAGAAAGCCATTGTGATGATGATGCCGATGATGAGCGTAAGGTTCATGGTGTGCTTGTTGTAGGATTACGTTTTCTCCCTGGTCTGGCAGCCCCTCTACCGTAGTGTGTAGTCTGCGTGGAGTCTTTGGATGCTGTTGGTTTTTTGGGTGATGAGTCGATATCATCTTTAGCAAAGGAGCCTTTGCTATTTGAGACATCATATTTTGTCATGGTCTCATTGCTACGAAACCTGTCGCCTTGCAATTCCCTTTCTGGTGTGACCAGTCTGGAGAAGCGGTTGGAATAGAGTTCGTGTTTGAATTCGTCCCAGAAGAGTTCTTCGCTTCGGAATCGCAGTCCGTTTTTCGTAAGTATCCTCACCCGTCCATGCAGTTCCCAGAGTCTGTTTTGGTCGTAGTAGTAAGCCGTGTCGCACTGTATGTACGACTGTATGTGTAGTGTAGGGTCGAACTGTTCGAGCAGCAGTCCCTGGTCGAATATCCACCTTGAGGGATTACGGTTGGGGTTTACCTCCCATTTCTCAGCCACTATCCTATATTTGATAATGCCGGAGTCGGAAATCAGTGTATTCACGCCGTATGAAGTCATCATAGCCACAGAGTCTTTTGGGTAGATGGGAGGTGCTGTATGTTCTTTTTCACCGGAACAGGCACAGCACACGCCTATCATGCACAGTATGAGCAATAGGGCAGGTAGTCTCTGTGATGTGGACATAGGTCAGTTGAATTTCCATTTCTGGAACCACCGTTCATTGAACGTGACTCCGATGCTTATACGGAAAGTATTCTCCTTGAGCATGCCTTTAGCCTCGTTTCTCACCCATTGCGCACTGATATTGACAAATGAGCGGTTGTTCCATGAATTGACGATAGGTATGCCCAGCCCTGCCGAGACGCTAAACTCCTTAGGTCCGTCCTGTCCGTTAATTTTATAATAAGGTGTAGCATATCCCACACCTGCGCGGTATCTGAGTCGTGAGAGGAAAGCCCTTGCATTCTCGTTTTTGCAGTACTCCACACCCAGTCTGAACACCTTTCGGTCTTTGAAATAGTCGTTATTGAGCACATACTGTATTTCCTCTCCTACCGTGCTGTGTTCAGGAAATCCGGTTGAAGCCCATTTCTGTATGACATAGTCTGCATCGATGCGCAGTTGATCATTGTATTTATACTCCAGTCCGAACGACAGTTCTGCGGGCAGTTTGTATGGATCGGCGAGAGAGTAGATGAAAGTGTCTGCCACCTCAGTGCTCGGGTTTCTTGATATCACCCTACATTCGGCATTGTCGCCAAATTTATGTCCCAGACTGTATTTGGCAGCCAGTGTCACCACGTTTTTCTTAGTGAACGGTATCTGCACCTGTGTGCCGAAATCGAGTTTATACGAATTGAGTTCAGCGTAATATTCCCTGGTGAGGGTATTGATAGAGTAGTCTTGTTTGGATGCCAGTTCGGTAGTGCTTTCCGGGTCGTTCATAGGAGCCTTTAGTATCACGTTGCCCACGTTTCTGGAGTATTTGCCCCATAGGTACGAGCCACTGACACCTATCGACACCCCTTTGAAGGGTTCCCATCCCACACCGAGGTAGACGTGTCTGAGTCCTCCGTTGCCGGTATAGACATTGAGAGTGTATCTGTCGCTGGCATCGCCCACTCGCTGCTGGGTGTTATATGAATAGTCGATGCTGGTGAGGGGCAGTATACCGAAACTCACGCCCACATGTTTGAAAGCCCTGAAGCCCGCCACCACATAGTCGAAACTGCCGTTTTTGGCATTCTTTCTCACGTCGCCTTCTTTGTAATTGGTAAGTTGTGCCGACATACCGGCATCGAATATAAAGGAGAGCGAGTCGATGGAAGAATAGGATGCAGGGTTGAGCGGGTTCACCTGATTATGGTGTCTGGAGGCCAGTCCGGCACCGTTCATACCTTTGTTGAAGCCTACCGACTGATCAGAGATATAACCGAAGCCATACTGATTGTATGGCGACTTGGTGCCGCTTTGCGAATATGAATTTACCGATACGGCTGTCAGGAGAGCCGCTATCATTAGTTTTCTCATTATCGGATACTTATGGTGTATTCACTAAAAAATCGGTTGCAAAGTTGGTGATTTTTTTTGGATTATGCAAGTGATAGCGGCGGCAGGTAGTTAAATATTTAAAAAAAATTACCCCTTGTCATGAAATCCACTTTTTTTTTGTACTTTTGGCTTTCGTAAACACAGAGATAGAGGATTATGGCAAAAGACAAGATAGCATACGTATGCAGCAATTGCGGTCAGGAGAGCGGCAAGTGGTTGGGCAAATGTCCCTCATGTGGTCAGTGGAACACTTTTAAGGAGATACGCGTGTCCCGCGACACTGGCAGCGAGTCGGCTCGCAGCACTGCCGCCAGTGTGCGGCGTTCGCTTGACGACGGTCAGCGTCCTCGTCTGTTGCGCGACATCTCCGCCGTGGACAGTCCGCGCATAGACACCGGCGACAGCGAGTTGAACCGTGTGCTGGGTGGTGGCATAGTGCCTGGTTCGCTGATACTATTAGGTGGTGAGCCCGGCATAGGCAAGAGCACCCTGACACTTCAGACCATCCTGCGTCTGCGCTCGCTGAAGGTGCTGTATGTGAGCGGCGAGGAGAGTGCCCACCAGTTGAAGTTGCGCAGCATGCGCATCCCCCATGAAGAGAGCGACAACGTGTTGATACTCTGTGAGACCTCGTTGGAGAAGATTTTCTCACACATCCGCGATGAGGTGCCCGAATTGGTGATAGTAGACTCCATACAGACCATCAGCACCGAGGAGGTGGAGAGCAGCCCCGGCAGTGTGAGTCAGGTGCGTGAGTGTGCCTCTGCCCTGTTGCGTTTCTGCAAGAGCAGCAACATACCGGTGATACTGATAGGCCACATCAACAAGGAGGGCACCCTTGCCGGTCCAAAGATACTGGAGCACATAGTAGACACCGTGATACAGTTTGAGGGCGACCAGCATTACATGTATCGCATCCTGCGCAGCATAAAGAACCGTTTCGGTAGTACCAGCGAGTTGGGTATCTACGAGATGCGCCAGGACGGTCTGCGTGCCGTGAGCAATCCCTCCGAACTGCTGTTGACCCAGGACCACGAGGGACTGTCGGGTGTAGCCATCACCGCCGCCATAGAGGGAGTGCGTCCGTTTCTGGTAGAGACACAGGCACTTGTCTCGACGGCAGCCTACGGCACCCCTCAGCGCAGCAGCACAGGTTTTGACCAGCGCCGTCTGAATATGCTGTTGGCGGTCTTGGAGAAGCGTGTGGGCTTTAAGTTGGTGCAGAAGGATGTGTTTCTCAACATTGCCGGTGGTTTGCGTGTGACCGACCTGGCTATGGACCTGAGTGTGATAGCCTCCGTGCTCTCGAGCAATGTAGACACCGCCATAGAGAGTGGTTGGTGTATGGCAGGCGAGGTGGGTCTGAGTGGCGAGGTGCGTCCGGTGAGCAGGATAGAGTCGCGCATCCGCGAGGCAGAGAAGTTGGGCTTTGCCCACCTCATCCTGCCGCGCTACAACATGCAGGGACTGGATGCCAGCCGCTACCAGATACAGCTGCACCCCGTGCGCAAGGTAGAGGAAGCCCTACGCGAACTGTTCGGTTAATGGCTAACAAGAGTGTAGGTAATACAAAAAAAACACATTTTTTTGCATTATTTAAGAAAAAGTACTATATTTGCAGCGTTAAGTGCTACACCCCGCACTTCACGAGATAAACAATTAACCACGACAGTCAAGGGAAACGGCTGTGCAATATTAACCTAAAACAATATAAAAATGAGACATTTTAACAGAATTATTCTATTAAGTGCCTTGGCATTCATGACCGCGGCAAATGTGTCTGCGCAGGAAGATTTCAAGCCATTCAGTCATCTGTCAATAGGCTATTCGGCAGGTACCGACGGTATACTGTCGTTTGACGTGGCCACCCCGCTGTGCGAATTCATTCAGGCACGTGTAGGTCTGTCTGCCCAGCCCGGCTTCTCCTATACCGGCAAAGTGAAATACCGCACCCACGGAGGTGAGAGCAGCGACAAGGTGGAAGTGAAGGGCAAGTTGCACAAGACAGACTTCAAGATGCTGTTCGACTTCTATCCCGCAGCCAACTCCTCCTCATTCCACTTCACCGCCGGTGCCTTCATCGGTAGCAGCAGGGTAGTTGACATCCACAATACCGAACCCATCCCCGGCATACTGCCCGAGGACTATGGAGTGGCAGGTATCGAGATAGGCAAGTACCTGATCAAGACTGACAAAGAAGGTGTGGCAAAGGCCGATATCAAGGTGAACAGTTTCAAGCCCTACTTAGGTATTGGTTTCGGTCGTGCCGTGCCCAAGACCAAGAGTGTGAGTGTGATGTGCGACATAGGTGTGCAGTTCTGGGGCACCCCGAAAGTCTATTCATACGATGATGGCAAGGCAGTGCGCGTGACCAGCAAGGATGTGGACAACAGCGACAACGGCGTGCTCGACATCATATCCAAGATTGCCGTCTATCCCGTGCTCAACGTACGCATCTGCGGCAAGATTTTCTAATCACAGTAGAGAGATACAAAAATCATCAAAACAAAACCATAACACAACAATGAAAAAGTATTATTTTCTTAGTTTCCTGATGGCTGTACTGGCCTTCGGATTCGTGTCTTGCGGCAGCGACAGCGACGACAACGACAACCCCTCCCCCACCAAGAACCTGAACGACCCCAAGTACAAGCGCGACGCCCGCACCCTGACCAACCAGGACAACGAGGGCAACATACAGAGTGTGGAACTCACCGAGAGCGGCAAATACATATTGACCACCAAGGGCAAGTTGAACGCCAGCAAGAAGGCAGTCTCGCGTGTGATGACCGACAACGTAGAGTTGTTCTTCTACGTGGGCGACTATATCCCTCAGGATGAGAACGGCAACTACGTATTGCAGGGCCTTGGCACGCTGCATATCAGTTATAAGGGGTTAAGCGGAGAACTGACCCTCATACTTGACGAGGGCGGCACACTGACGCTCAACATAGACATAGCCCCTCAGGAGGCCTTCAACGTTGCCAACGACCTCATGTGTCGCACATGGACCATCGACAAGACCCGCGTGCGCTTCACCGACGGTCTGACAGCCGCTGCCGACTTCAACGGATGCGACCTGAACGAGATAGCCGCTTTCGTGAACAAGTATGCCACCTTCAACGACAATTTCGAGAGCAACCACAAGGTGAAAGACCTGACCATCACACACTCACACACCTACATGATCACCTACCAGAGCGGCACTGTGGAGGTAGGCACATGGTCATGGCGCAATGTGAGCAACGGCAACTTCTACTACACATGGAAGGGCAGCGATATGGGTAGCGACCTGGAGAACGGTGATGCCTTCTTCAGCGTAGAGGACGGCAAGGGCATACTCACTGTCAGCGGCGTTATCAAGGACGATACAGGCAAGGAGTACAAGACGGGCATGACATACACCATGTCGTCTAAGTAAGAGGAATAGACCAATCAAAAACGAGACTCCACCCCATCAGGGCTGCCATATTACTGGGCAGCCCTGATTATTTTCCGTTGCTGCAACAGAGGCTGATTGGTGGCACGGGCAGAGGTAAAGACATAAAAAATTTGTTTTTCTCGATGATTAGTAGTAATTTCGCGCCGTCAAAAGAAAAAACGTCAAGAAAGATGAAAAAAATACTACTTACCATCTGCCTTATGGCTGCCATGCCATCAGTATGGGCAGAGGAGTTTACCACAGCAGGCGACGGAACAGTATGGACCATGCAGGCACTCACGGTAGCCACGGGCAGCGGAGTGAGCGGCAGCGATGGCAAATACCGTATGACAGAGAGTGTGACCATCTCCGCAGGCGACATATTCGACATAAGCGGAGCCAGCGAGATAACCATGGTGGGCGATGCCGAACTGACCATAGCCGGCGAACCCCGTCTCTCCCCTACCTCAACCGTGCACCTGCTGCATGAGACCAACGCAGCCAACGACAAGAGCGACGGAATACGCCTGACCACCGCCCAGGGCGATATAACGGTGAGCAACCTGCATTTCACAGGTGTGGGACTGCGCAACAGCGTGGGCGAGGCCTGCACGGTGACGGTGAGCCACTGCTCCTTCACCGCCTACACAGGCAGTGCCAGCAGTGCCCTCATGCTCGGCGGCAGCGGTGCCACCTTCCGCATAGACCACTGCACCTTTGAAGAGTGCAGCAAGGCAGCCATAGGCAGTGCCGCCAACTACTACTGCCCTGTGGTGATAGAAGACTGCGAGTTTTTCCACAACGGCCAGTCAAACAGCAACACCCCGCAACTGAACCTCACCGTAGCCTCCGACGTGACCGTGCGCCGCTGCGTGGTGACCGGCGACCCTGACCTGACCATGGTGGGCGGCATAGGCGTGAGCAACTTCATAGGCATAGAGGATGTGCATGTGAACATAGAGCAGTGCTATATCAGCGACAACCGCTACGGCATAGGCACGGTGGGACCGATGGACGTGCGCATAGCAGACAACCTGATGACCGACAACAATCATGAGGTGAACGCCATGAACGGAGGCAGCGGCATCAGCCTGTACGACCCCTACCAGCGCACCACCGCCATGATAAGCGGCAACCGCATAGAGCGCAGTCTGTGGGGCGTGACCGTGATAGGCTGTGCAAAGGTGAACATGGGGCGCACGGACGTGGATGAGAGCAGTGCCGACTACAACCCCGGCGGCAATGAGTTTGAAAACAATGGTAACGGCGGTGAGAAATACGATGTGTATAACAACTCCACCAATACCGTATGGGCACAGAACTGTTTCTGGAGCGTGGAGGTGCAGGATGCCGAACACATAGAGAGCGTGGTGTATCACAAGGCCGACAACAGCAGTCTAGGCGAAGTGCTGTTCACCCCCGCCATGCAGCAGGCAGGCATAGGGCACACACCGACTACCGCCAGTGGCCTGGGCAAGATATACGACCTGCGCGGCATAGAGCAGACTGGCAAGAGTCTGCCCCACGGCATATATATCATCGATGGCAAGAAATACGTGCGATAGACAGCCTGCAGTGCTCAGAGCCACACTTGTGGGCATGCTGTGCCTGGTGGCAAGTATGGTGTGTGGCCAGCACGTGATACACGACGTGGACATGTTGCGCGAGGGCGACCTCATCTTTCACGTGAGCGACAGCAGCAATGCCATCACCACCGTCACCACAGGTAGTCATCTGCCTATAGACCACGTGAGCATCTTCACACGCCGCGGAGGACGGGCGAACGTGATAGAGGCGATAGGCAGAGGTGTGGTGCAGACGCCCATAGACAGCGTGCTGGCACGCAGCGGCTACCACTTAGTGGGCAGGGTGCGACATCTGGCACGCCGCAGTAGCGTGCGCCGCGCCATGCGATACATAGGCAGAGGCTACGACCATTATTTCCTGACCGACAACGACGAGATATACTGCAGCGAACTGGTGTCGCTCGCATACCGCACCCGTGGCGGCAAAGCGTGCTTCCCCCTCATACCCATGTCCTTTCACGACGAGAGCGGCACCATCACCCCCTACTGGCGCGAGCACTATGCCAAGGTGGGCATGGACGTGCCCGAGGGCAGTCCGGGCACCAACCCCTCCGAACTGTCGCGCCGCAGCAATGTGCGCATAATGTGGATACTGAAAAAAGTGGATAAAAAATAACCGAGTTTCCTTTTTTATGTGTATATTTGCAGGTTGAAAGATAACATCTATATAAATACACATATCTATGAAAATTGATCAATTCAACTTTGCCGGTAAGAAGGCAATCGTGCGTGTAGATTTCAACGTACCCCTGGACGAGAATGGTAAGATAACCGACGACACCCGCATCCGCGGTGCCCTGCCCACACTGAAGCGTGTGCTGGCCGACGGTGGTGCTCTGATCATCATGTCTCACATGGGCAAGCCCAAAGGAAAGGTGAACCCCAAGTTCTCACTGGGTCAGATAGTAGACGCCGTGAGCGATGCTCTGGGTGTGAAGGTACAGTTCGCCCCCGACTGCGCCAAGGCTCAGGAGGCTGCCGCCGCCCTGAAGATGGGTGAGGTGCTGCTGCTGGAGAACCTGCGCTTCTATCCCGAGGAGGAAGGCAAACCCGTGGGTATAGACAAGGCTGACCCCGCCTACGATGCTGCCAAGAAGGAGATGAAGGTTCGTCAGAAGGAGTTTGCCAAGATACTGGCCAGCTATGCAGACTGCTATGTGATGGATGCCTTTGGCACAGCACACCGCAAGCACGCCTCTACCGCTGTGGTAGATGAGTTCTTCACTCAGGAGAACAAGATGCTGGGCTATCTGATGGAGAAAGAGGTGACTGCCGTAGACAATGTGCTGGGCAATATACGCCGTCCTTTCACCGCCATCATGGGTGGTTCGAAGGTATCTACCAAGATTGGTATCATAGAGAACCTGCTGGGCAAGGTGGACAACCTGATACTCTGCGGTGGCATGACCTACACCTTTGCCAAGGCACAGGGAGGTGAGATAGGTAACTCTATCTGCGAGGACGACAAGCTGGACGTGGCTCTGTCAGTAATAGAGAAGGCCAAGGCCAACGGTGTGAATCTGGTGCTGGGCACCGACTGCATAGCAGCCGACAAGTTTGCCAACGACGCCAACACCCAGGTATGTCCTGCCAATGCCATTCCCGAGGGTTGGGAAGGTCTGGACGCAGGTCCTGAGACCCGCAAGGCATTCGCCGAGGCCATCAAGGATGCCAAGACCATTCTCTGGAACGGTCCTGCCGGCGTGTTTGAGTTCGACAACTTCATCGGCGGTTCGAAAGCCATTGCCGACGCCATTGCTGAGGCTACAGCCAAGGGTGCTTTCTCACTCATCGGCGGTGGTGACTCCGTGGCCTGCATCAACAAGTTTGGCATGGCCGACCAGGTGAGCTACATCTCCACCGGCGGCGGTGCTCTCCTTGAGGCTATCGAAGGCAAGGTGCTTCCCGGTGTTGCAGCCATTGAGGCATAAGCAGAGTCATCCCCTATACAAGCGAGGGCGTTCTTCGATGGAAGAACGCCCTCGTTGTTATTGTGGGATTGCTTATTTCTTGAACAAGCGTTTGTAGAGACCCTCGAATCCTGCGCAGTGGCGAGCCTCGTCCTTGGCCATCTCATGCACGGTGTCGTGCGTGGCGTCCATATTGGCTTTCTTGGCATTGCGTGCGATGCGGAACTTGTCTTCGCAGGCACCGCGCTCAGCAGCGATGCGAGCCTCGAGATTGCTCTTGGTGTCGCCCAGCACGTCACCCAGCAGTTCAGCGAACTTGGCAGCATGCTCAGCCTCCTCGAAAGCA
>CAMHPC010000020.1 GCA_946186945.1 uncultured Prevotella sp. | reverse complement strand
TAGATGGTCTAGATGGTCTAGATGGTCTAGATGGTCTAGATGGTCTAGATGGTCTCATAATAAAAAGCCCTCGCACCGCGAGGGCTTTTTATTATGATGAGAGAGGGTTCCAGCCTTGGGCCAGGAGGTCGAATTCTTGGCCGTCGGTGCTTATCAGGCGACACCCTAATTCCTCGCGGGTGATGTGGCCCACCACACGTATGCCCTCCAATTGCTGCACCTTCTCATAGTCGCCTATCGGGACGGTGAACACCAACTCGTAGTCCTCGCCTCCATTCAGGGCGCAGGTTATCACGTTCATGTTCAGTTCCTCTGCCATGACGGCTGTCTGATAGTCGATGGGCAGGTTCTTCTCAAACACACGGCAACCGCAGTGGCTCTGCTCGCAGATATGATGCAACTCGCTGCTCAGTCCATCGCTGATATCCATCATAGCCGTGGGACGTATACCTCTTTCACGCAGCCACTGCAACACATCGCCGCGAGCCTCGGGTTGCAACTGCCGCTGTAGTAGATACTCCTTGCCGGCAAAGTCGGGTTGGAAGTGGCTCAGCATCTCCAGTGCGCGCTTGTCGCCTTTCTTCCTTGCCTCGTCCACCTGCTGATAGTACACGTGCTTCTCACGCTCCAGGAGTTGCAAACCCATATAGGCGGCTCCCAGGTCGCCGCTCACACATATCAGGTCGGTGTCCTTGGCTCCGTTTCTGTATACTATGTCGTCCTTCTTCGCTTCGCCTATGACGGTGAGGCTCAGGGCGAGTCCGGTGTATGATGAGGTGGTGTCGCCACCCACTATGTCTACACCCCATTTGTCGCACGCCCTGCGCATGCCGCGATAGAGAGCCTCGGTGTCCTCTATGCCGAAACGCTTGCTCAGTGCCATACTCACCAGCAACTGGCGGGGCATACCGTTCATGGCGAAGACATCGCTCAGGTTCACCATTGCCGCCTTATAGCCTAAGTGCTCCAGGTCTATGTAGGTCAGGTCGAAGTGCACACCTTCCATCAGCATGTCGGTGCTCACCAGCACCTCGCTGTCGGGATAGTGAAGCACGGCGCAGTCGTCGCCCACACCGTAGAGGGTGGAGGGGTTCTTCTTCTCTATGTCTTGGGTGAGGTGGCGTATCAGTCCAAACTCGCCCAACTTGCTTATGTCTGTCATAATAACGATAAAAAAATTCTCACGTTGCAGAGAAGACGCTCAGAAACTGATGGTGCGTGGCTTGTCCGGGTCTTTCTTGATGTTCTCCTTTGCTTCTTGAGCCTCGCGCTCCGCTTTCTGTCGCTTCACCAGTCCACTCTTCTCCACATCCTTCTTCAGATACGTGAAAATCTTGTTGTGGAAGGTCTCGGCGTTGTCGTTGAGGAACTGCACCGTCACTGGCAGCGTGTATGCATGGTGGCGCACATCATCCGTCAGTCCCTCCATGCCATGCAGACGGGCGGCATCCTTCTCTGTGGTGATGATGATGCGGGGTTCGGGCAGCGAGGCAAACATGCTGTTGATACGCTCTATGTCCTCGGGGGTGTAGGCGTGGTGGTCGGCAAATGTCATGGGGGTGATGTGCTTGCAGTACACTTCCATGTCCATCATCATCTGCTGTGGCTGTGCTATGCCGGTAAGCAGCAGCACATGCTCGTTCGCACCCAGACTGTCAAGTCTGCGGTCGTCGCCACAGTACATGGGGTGCAGGTCGCCGTAGCGCAGATGGCTGAACAGAAGGGTCTGGTAGGGATAGAGGTCCAGATTGCGGGTTACCACACGATAGTCCATGGGTTTCATGGTGGTGGGACACTTCGTCACTATCACTATGTCGGCACGGCTCTTGCCCTCGCGAGGCTCACGCAGACGGCCGGCCGGCAGCAGACGGTCATAACTGATCAGACGGTGGTAGTCTACCAACAGTATGTTGATGCCGGGCTTCACATAGCGGTGCTGATAGGCATCGTCCAGTAGTATCACCTCGGTGTTGCTGGTAGTGTCGTCGCTGGTCAGGCGCTCTATGCCCTCACAGCGGTCGGCATCCACTGCCACATGCACCTTGTCAAACTTACGCTTCATCTGAAGGGGCTCGTCGCCAATGTCGGCCACGGTGCTCTTGCTCGTGGCCAGCACATAGCCCTTGCTCTTGCGCTTGTAGCCACGACTCAGCACTGCCACCTGCATCTGGTCGCTCAGCAACTCTATCAGATACTCCACATGGGGCGTCTTGCCAGAACCGCCCACGGTAATGTTGCCCACGGAGATGACAGGCACCTGAAACGTACGGCTCTTCAGGAAACCAAACTCAAAGAGCTGGTTCCTGAACCGCACACCCAAGCCGTAGAGCCAGCTCAGGGGCAGCAGCCATCTGTTGATACGTATCAGGTCGCCTTCCATCGATTAGCGTATGTTTATGTCGTAGGGCACGCGGGCCTGGATGGCACTGCGGTGCTGTATGTCGCGAAGGGTGGTGAACACGCTGTAGTACTCGCCCAGCATCTCGCGCAAATGACCATCTATGTAACTGCCGCCTACGGAACCATCAAGCAACTGCTCTAACCAATCTCTCTGTGCAGGATATGAACGGGTGTAGTATTCAGGCAGGTTGGCCAGTTTGGCTGCCTTGCTCACTGCTACGTCCAGACCGCCCAACTCGTCCACAAGCTTGTTCTTCAAGGCATCCTGACCCAGCCATACGTGGCCTTGGGCTATCTTCTCCACAGAGTCCACTGGCAGATGACGACCGTCGCTCACACGCTGACGGAACAGACGGTAACCACGGTCTATGTACTTGTCAAGATAGGCCATCTCCTCGGCATTGAACGGACGGGCACTGGTGCCGAAGGTGCTGTTCTTGTTGGTCTTCACCTCGTCAAACTTCACTCCCAGTTTCTCGGTGAGCAACTCGCTGGCGTCGGGGAACATGCCGAAGATGCCGATGCTGCCGGTCAGGGTAGTAGGCTCGGCCACTATCCACTGACTGCCGCAACTGATGTAGTAACCGCCAGAAGCTGCCATGCCACCCATGGATACTACCACGGGCTTCTTGGCCTTCAGCATCTCTACCTGGTGCCATATCTGCTCGGAAGCGTAGGCACTGCCGCCGCCGCTGTTCACGCGCAGCACCACAGCCTTCACGTCCTCATCCTTAGCCAGGTCCTCCAGGTCCTTGCACACCTTCTGGGCGTCTATCACGGCACCCTCGCTCATCATGCTCTGACTGTCACCGTCCACTATATCGCCGTATGCGTAGTACACGGCTATCTGCTCGCCGTCGCGCTTCACCTCGGTGCTGAGCATGCCGTTCATACCTATGCGGGGGATGTTATCGTCCTCTTCCAAAGCCAGCAATTTGCGTACCTCACCCTTCACCTGATCGGTGTAGAGCAGGCCGTCAACCATTTTCGTGCGGACAAACTCCTGTGGGTCCTCAAAGGTTATCAGACGGTCGGCGTATGCGTTCAGCGAGTCGACGCTTATCTTACGACTCTCGCTCACTGCCTTCAACACGTTGTCCCAGATGCCATTGACGTATGCCGTCACCTGCTCGCGGTTCTCATCGCTCATGCGGTCGGAAGTATACATCTCGGGGGCACTCTTGTAGGCTCCCACCTTGCTCAGCTGCATGCGCACGCCAAACTTCTTCAGCACGTCCTTCAGGAAGATGGGCTGGGCAGCTATGCCGTGCCAGTCTATCATGCCCTGGGGATTGAGAAACACCTTGTCGGCCACTGAACAGAGGTAGTAGGTGCCCTGGGTGTAGGTGTCGGCGTATGCCACTATCCACTTGCCGGACTTGCGGAAGTCGGACAGGGCCTTGCGGATGGCCTGAAGTGAGGCGTAACTGTCGCTGGAAAACATGCCGGCCTCTATGTAGATTCCCTTTACTTCCTCATTGTCCTTGGCACGACGGATGCTTTCCAATACACCGTCCAGACCGATGCTCTCACCGGCCTCACCCATAAACTCGCTCAGGAAATTGCTCTCCTGACGCTCGTCCATGCTGCCAGTCAATTTCATCACCATCACGCTTTTATCTGGTACGTTCTGTGTGCTTGAACCAGAGGCAACCATGCCCACTATGCACATCACGCCGATGATGGTCATCAGTATGCCGAAGAAGAACATACCTACCATCGTGGCAAATACCATCTTGAAAAACTGTTTCATACTAAATTTAATTATGTGTTTATACAAAGTGCAAAGATACATACTTTATCGTTTACCACCAAATTTTTTTTACCTATATGGCTTTTCTCGTGAATGGGCAATGCATTGCGCTCACTTAATAGCAAAAAGAATTAGCGATATTCTTTTTTGTCGCAAACTTGGAGTACCTTTGCACCCCGAAAAGGAAAATAAATGAATTCTCAGATAAAATCATTGCTCATCTTGGTGAATGTATGCATCGTCATCGTGACCTATGCCATCTCACCACTCGACTTGATATTCGCTAATCAACCGGTCAGAAAACTCAATCTCGACGCCGTGGCACAGGTGCAGGCAGACTCTACGGCTCTGCCCGATACGGCTGTGGTTATCGACAAAAGAGAGGTGGACACCATACCGCAACGGTTCCTCTTCGTGGGCGACTCGATGGTGGAACCCATAGCACACCACTTCTGGAACTATGCCAAGGCCAACGGACACGAACTGTATACCGTGACATGGTACAGCAGTACCACATACAGTTGGTCGGGCACTAAGACTCTCGACCATTTCATCGAAGAGGTGAAACCCACATACGTGGTGCTGTGCATGGGCAGCAACGAACTCTTCACCAAGGATATGAACAGGGTGAGCAAGAACATGCAAGCGATAAAGGAGAAGATAGGGTCGCTGCCATATATATTCATCGGTCCGCCCAACTGGAAACCGGACCATGGATACAACGACCAGATAATAAAGGAGGTGGGTGCAGACCGCTTCTTCGATAGCAGGGAGATGCAGATGGAGCGCGGGCGAGACCATATACACCCCACTATGAAGGGGGCTGTGGTGTGGATGGACCAGATAGCGCAGTGGATGAACAGCGATATGTGTCAGCACCCGGTGCGCATGAACCAACCCACCGAGAAATCGTTCATACAAAACCTCACCGTGATGCAATCGAAGGATAAAGGGTACTAGATGGTCTAGATATTCTAGATGGTCTAGATATTCTAGATTTTCTAGATTTTCTAGATTTTCTAGATGGGAAGCAAAAATATATAAAAATGAAAATATCAAAAAAAATACGCGTGGCTGCCATAGCAGCCTTCATTTCATCTGCCGTGACACCTGCCGTCGCACAGGAGCAGTTCATACCTGCCAACGACCCACTATACACATACATGGGACGTATCTCGTACGATGACGACGGCATACCCTCATGGACCTACCCGGGTGTGCAGATACAGACAGTGTTCACCGGCACGTCGGTGGCGATGAGAACAAATGAGGACAGTGGCTTTTACGTGGTGCAGATAGACGATGACGAACCCTTCAAGGTGGAGTGTGGAAAAAAAGAAGAGCGCACACAACTGGCTTCTAACCTCGCCGACACACGACACCGACTCACCATCACCTATGCCATCGAAGGACATGCCAAGAAACCGAAATTCTATGGACTGTACCTCGACGATGGAGCAGCACTGGTGGAAAAACCACAACTGCCCGAGAGAAAGATTGAATTCATAGGCAACAGCATCACCTGCGGATACGGCAATGAGGGCAATGGCAAAGAGAAGACGTTCTACTACAGATGTCAGAACTTCTGCAAGACATATGCTGCCATCACCGCCCAGCGACTCAACGCACAATACCATGTGGTGGCAAGAAGTGGGATAGGGGTGTATCGTAACTATATGGGCAAGATACCCGATCAACTCATGAAGTTCATATACCCACATACCAAATATTCCACGAAAGGCGAACTTTGGGACTTTTCCAAATATCAGCCACATCTGGTGTGCCTGGCACTCGGCACCAACGATACTACCGGCTCATACTCTGCCGACGGACTCGCCGATGCCTTCGTGCTCTTCGTGCGCACACTCAGGGATTACTATCCCGAGGCACGTATCGTGATGCTCATAGGACCCATGATGAGCGAGAAACGACGCGCCGACCTCAGACGTGCCCACCAGGCGGTGATCGACGACGGGAAAGAACGCGGCGACAATGCTATATTCTCGTTCGAGTTCTCCGAGTCGGACAAGGCAATGGGCATGGGGTCGCAAGGACATCCTAATGTGGCTCACCACCAGGTTATGGCAGACGAACTAACACCCTACCTACAGCAACTGATGAACTGGTGACAGTCTGTCATACTCAGTCACTGACAAAACTGTCATATATACACCATCCCTCCACTTTGGCACACTTTTCGCTAAAGGGAGGGTGTGTTTTTATCGATATAACTTTTAAAAATATATAATATTATGAACATCAAACCATTAGCAGACAGAGTGCTCGTGCTCCCCGCACCTGCAGAAGAGAAAGTGGGAGGTATCATCATACCCGATACAGCAAAAGAAAAACCACTGCGCGGCAAGGTGATTGCTGCCGGAAATGGCACTAAGGACGAAGAGATGGTGCTGAAAGAGGGCGACGTGGTGCTCTATGGCAAATATGCCGGTACAGAACTTGAAATAGAGGGTGAGAAATACCTCATCATGCGTCAGAGCGATGTGCTCGCTATCGTAGGATAATAACAATAAATATCAAAAAAACTTATAAATCATGGCTAAAGAGATTAAATTCAATATCGATGCAAGAGACCAGATGAAAAAGGGTGTTGACCAACTGGCCAACGCTGTCAAGGTGACACTCGGACCGAAAGGCCGCAACGTGGTGATAGAGAAGAAGTTTGGAGCACCACAGATCACTAAGGATGGAGTCACCGTGGCTAAGGAAATAGAACTGGAGGACAGTTTCGAGAATACCGGTGCACAACTGGTGAAGAGCGTGGCTTCGAAGACTGGCGATGACGCCGGCGACGGTACCACCACTGCTACCATCCTGGCTCAGGCTATCGTAAACGAAGGACTGAAGAACGTGACAGCAGGTGCCAATCCCATGGACCTGAAACGCGGAATCGACAAGGCAGTGAAGGCTGTGGTAGACTTCATCGCTGATAAGGCTGAGAAGGTGGGCGACAACTATGACAAGATAGAGCAGGTGGCTACCGTGAGTGCCAACAACGACCCGGAGATAGGTAAACTGCTGGCTGACGCTATGCGCAAGGTGTCGAAGGACGGTGTCATCTCTATCGAGGAGAGCAAGAGCCGCGACACTCACATCGACGTGGTGGAGGGTATGCAGTTCGACCGCGGTTACCTGAGCGGATACTTCGTGACCGACCCCGACAAGATGGAGTGCGTGATGGACAATCCTCTCATCCTGATTTACGACAAGAAGATCTCCAACATCAAGGAGTTCCTGCCCATACTGCAGCCTGCTGCCGAGACCGGACGTCCGCTGCTCGTCATCGCCGAGGATGTGGACTCTGAAGCTCTCACCACTCTCGTGGTCAACCGCCTGCGCTCTAACCTGAAGATCTGCGCCGTGAAGGCTCCTGGCTTCGGCGACCGCCGCAAGGCTATGCTCGAGGATATCGCTGTGCTCACCGGTGGTGAGGTGATAAGCGAGGAGAAGGGTCTGAAACTCGAACAGGCTACTATCGACATGCTCGGCACCTGTGAGAAGGTGACCGTGACCAAGGACAACACCACTATCGTAGACGGTGCCGGACAGAAAGAGGCTATCGCCGACCGCGTGGCTGCCATCAAGAACGAGATTGCCAACACTACCAGCAGTTACGACAAGGAGAAACTGCAGGAGCGTCTGGCTAAACTCTCCGGCGGTGTGGCTGTGCTCTATGTGGGTGCCAACAGCGAGGTGGAGATGAAGGAGAAGAAGGACCGTGTGGACGATGCTCTCTGCGCTACCCGCGCTGCTATAGAAGAGGGTGTCGTGGCTGGCGGTGGCTCTACTTACATCCGCGCTCTCGATGCTCTGAAGAATGTGAAGGGTGACAATGCCGACGAACAGACAGGTGTCAACATCGTGGCTCGCGCTATTGAGGAACCGCTCCGTCAGATTGTTATCAATGCCGGTGGCGAGGGTGCCGTGGTGGTACAGAAAGTGCGCGAGGGTGAAGGTGACTTCGGTTACAACGCCCGCACCGACTCTTTCGAAGACATGCGCCACGCTGGTGTCATCGACCCCGCAAAGGTGGCTCGTGTGGCACTGGAGAACGCTGCCTCTATCGCAGGCATGTTCCTCACCACAGAGTGTGTCATCGTCGACAAACCCGAGGAGAAACCTGCCATGCCCATGGGCAACCCCGGCATGGGCGGCATGATGTAATCAGAGTCCCATCTATTGATAAAAAGAAAACTCCCTCAATGCCCACGGGCAGCGAGGGAGTTTTTTTATCATCTGTCTCTCCGGAAAAACCGGTGCTTTTATTTCTTCCGGCGCCTCATTATCAGGGCGAGCAGTATCAGCAGCACTAGGGCTCCGCCGCCTATGTACCACCACTTGCTGTCTATGCCGCCGTCGGTGCCTATCGCCACTACTGCCACGGTGCTGTCGGCTGCCACACTGTCACTCGCGATGGCAGGTGCCACCGCTGCCGGCACCGGCTCGGGTTCAGCATACTCCACACTGTAGATGTTTACCGCATTGCCACCGCCACCTTTCTTTCCCTGTGAGGTCACTATCACGTACTTGCCGTCGCGTGATATGTCCAGACCCACGGGATAGGAGTCGCAGGCTATGCGTGCCACGGTCTTCATGCTCTGGGTGTTGACCACACATACAGCGCTCACGCTGTTGCAGGCAGCAAAGACATACTTGCCCGAGGGAGAGAGTTCTATGGTGCGTGCACCGGCACCTACGGCACACTCCTGCCAACCGCTCACCGTGCCAGTCTTGCCGTTCATGGTGCGGGCGGCATCCAGAAACTTCTCCAGTGGCATGCGCTGCACGTATCCAGCATTGTTGATGCTCAGATACAGCATGCCGTCTCTTATCACCAAGTGACGCACGTTGCCACGCATGCCCAGCATCCTGCCCAGGTATTTGCGCGCCTGCATGTCGATCACCGCTATGCCGCCGGCACCGCCCATGCAACCCACCAGCAGATATTTGTCGTCGGGAGTGAACACGGTGCCGCGCAGACAGTAGCCGCTGTTCACGTCGCGGTTTACTGCGCCGCGTAGACTGAAGTTTAGTGGCAGCACATAGTCTACCACCAACACTTCTTCATGGTGCCACTGGCGAGGGTCGTCGCTGTCCACACGTATCAGTCCCACGGTATTGTTGCCCCAGTGGGTCACTGCTACGTACTTGCCATCGTGCGACGAGGCTATCATCTTGGGCAGAGGGCCGGTCTCCATCAGCAGTATTATCTCGTCGGTCTGAGTGTCTATCACTGCCAATGCCGACGGGTCCTGGGCGTTGATATCGTAACTCCTGCGGTAGTAGGGCACCCAAAAGTAGCGGCCGCCGTGGGTGAAACAACCCTCCACGGGCTTGCCGTCGAATCGGTTCAGATCGTGGGTATAGTGGGTGAAAGGGTAGAGGGAGGAAGGGGTGCTCCACAATTTCTCTTCACTGCCGTCGAAATGGTGGCGTATGGTCTTCAGTTTCTTATTGGTGCCTATCTCATACACTACGGTGGCGCAACCCTCCAGCGAGTTTACGTAGTATTTCTTGCCGTCAGGGTGGATGTTCACAGACTTGGGCGAGAGTATGTCGGAGTCGTGTGTGGCACCTCCGGCAAAGTTCTGACGCTTGTCTGCCGAGGTGATGGTCAGACTGCCATCATCGGCTCTCACAGACGTGCCTATCACAGAGTGGCGTATACCCTGCGCCGAGAGCATCAGCGTGCTGCACAGTGCCACAAATATAAATTTTGTTCTCATTATGGTTAAAATGTTTTCGTGTTACGTCTGCAAAAATACTACATTGTGAGAAATATATAGCAAAAACGGCGCTTTTTTTGTAAATATAATGCATGATGTGACAAGTCGTATGATTATCATTTGGTCACTCTGATGTTTTTTTTTGAGTTGTTCGGATTTTTTTTGAAAGAATCTCTTTATTTTTGCATCTTGGTTTTATTTTGAATTGTGAAAAGATGTCTTTCGAACATATTTCTCCAGTAGTAGCACTGTATTTCGTCTTTTATGGTGTGACGGCAATGGCTGCCCTCATCGCTGCTGTCTATCTGCTGTGGTGCCGAGGTAATGCCTTCGCTGCCGATATCACCCCACCCGTACGTCTGCGTCATTGGGCAGCGTCTTTCTTCGCAGCCACGGTGTTGAGTCATGTGTGGTGGTTCATCTTCTACTCCTCTTCATATACTATCCTGTCTGCTGCTCATGTGCTGATGGCGGGGTTCGACTGTGTGACGCTGATGATCACCATCGCCGGCACCTTGCTTGCCATGCTTCAGGATCGCAAACGGCCTGTCTGGCCCGTTTTCGTAGGTATGGTGCCATTCGTAGCACTTTGTATGCTGCTCTTGGTCAGTCCCAGTGTCATGCTCTTACGCATAGCCATCATTTACATGCTCTCAGTGTATGCCCTCTTCACTGTATACATGGTATTTGCCTCCAGACAATACGGACGGTGGCTGCGTGACAATTATGCCGACCTGGAAAACAAAATGGTATGGCTGAGTCAGGTAGTTATCATCGGTATCATGCTGATGTTTATCCTGTATGCATTCGACGATGGCAATGTATTCACCAGTTACATCACTGCTGCCACCGAACTCGTATTCTTCGTACTCCTGTTGTGGCGTGTGGAGACACTACCACAGTTGGTCGATATGTCTTCGGAACAGGAGAAGACCATACCTGTGTCGGAAAAATCCCCACATAAGGGTACGGACATTCAGACGGAGTCTGCGACGCTACTCACCCCAACTATTAACTGTTCGAATATAGAGCAATTGCTGGCAGAGCACTGTGTCGCCACCCAACTTTACTTGCAACACGACCTCACACTGTTGCAGTTGGCAAAGGCTATCGGAAGCAACCGTACCTATCTCGGACAGTTCTTCTCCAGTCAGGGCACCACTTACAATGCATACATCAACGACCTGCGTATACGGCACTTTGTCCATTGCTATCACGAGGCAGTGAAAAACAACCGACCTGTCACCGCGCAGCAATTGGCAAAGGAGAGCGGATACCGAAGTTACAGCACCTTCAGCCTCGCTTTCAAACAGCGTATGGGGCAGAGCGTGACTGTCTGGATGCGCGATGTGGACAGATGAAATAAAGAACGTGTGAAAGGGATATAGGAAAAAGGGGGAAGAGGAACCTAAATCTGCTTTTAAAATTTACAATTACACTTTCAAAATTTACAAATTCCTGTTTTTAATTCTTAGAATATACAAAAATTCTGTCAAATTTAACAAAAATTTTCAGTTAGTGGGCTTTCACTTTTTTTATTTAGAAAATTTTAATTAAATTTGCATGATAATATACCTAAGAACAAAATATTATTCTTGCTAAACATTCTCACTGTCTATCATTTCTTGCTCGTATGACTTTGATTTATTGGCATGGGTGTAGACGAGAAGTATAGGCTGCAGGAATGTTGAAAGTTTATTAAACCGTTGAACATATGTCACAACTTGAACCATTGATTGCCGACCTTGCGCTGATTCTCATTTGTGCTGGTGTTATGACACTGCTTTTTAAGAGTCTGAAACAGCCCATAGTGCTCGGTTATATCGTAGCGGGTTTTCTCGCATCGCCCAATATGTCCTACATGCCCAGTGTGACAGATATGCACGGCATACATGTGTGGAGCGAAATCGGAGTCATTTTCCTGCTCTTCTCACTCGGTTTGGAATTTTCTTTCAAAAAGATACTGAAGATGGGTGCCGCCCCTATCATTGCCGCACTGTCCATCATCATCTGCATGATGTATGTGGGTGCATGCACCGGCGAACTCTTCGGGTGGAGCCACATGGACTGCATCTATCTGGGTGGCATGCTCGCCATGTCGTCCACTACCATCATCTTCAAGGCATTCGATGACATGGGGCTGCGTCAGAAGCGTTTTGCCAGTCTGGTGCTCAGCGTGCTCATCATCGAGGATATCCTCGCCATCGTACTTATGGTGATGCTCTCCACGCTTGCCGTCAGCAAGGAGTTTGAGGGCACGCAGATGCTCAACTCCATACTCCAACTTGGGCTCTACCTCGTGCTATGGTTTACCGTGGGGCTCTACTTCATACCTATGATCTTGCGCAAACTAAAGTCGCTTATGAACGACGAGACGTTGCTCATCACTGCCTTGGCTCTCTGCTTCGGTATGGTGGTGGCGGCCTCGGCTGCCGGTTTCTCTGCTGCTTTCGGTGCCTTTGTCATGGGTAGCATACTCGCCGAGACCATCGAGGCTGAGCGGATAGAACATCTCGTGGCGCCGGTGAAGAACCTCTTTGGTGCCATCTTCTTCGTATCCGTGGGTATGATGGTAGATGTGAACCTGATAGTGGAGTATATAGTGCCCATCGTCAGTATCATTGCAGCAGTCATGCTCGGACAGATCATCCTGAGCACATGCGGATTCCTACTCTCAGGACAGTCGCTGAAGACATCTATGCAGTGCTCATTCTCGATGACGCAAATCGGAGAGTTCGCATTCATACTTGCCACCCTCGGCACTTCACTCGGCGTCACCAGTGATTTCCTCTATCCCATCGTCGTGGCGGTATCGGTCTTCACTACGTTTACCACACCATACATGATACGTCTGGCAGAGCCAACCTATAACCTGGTGTCGCGCGTCTTGCCTGCCAAATGGATAGCCAAACTGGAACGTAATGCCAACGAGAATGAAGAAAAGGCTCCGGATGAACTGAAACAGACCTATAAAGCATGCCTGAAACGATACTTCGTGACCATTATCATCAGCAGCGTAATCATCCTGGCCATCATGACCCTCATGTATTACTACGGCGAGCCGCTGATAGCAAGCGTGGTTCCTACAGAATGGGTACGCCCCGTCACAGGCTTAGTAGCACTCGTACTGTGCGCCCCATTCCTGTGGATGCTTCTCAGGTCGGGTGGTGACAGTCCTAAAATAGACAAGTTGTGGGAAAGCGGACCAAGTTACCGTATCAGGATTACCGCTTATGCACTGCTACGCATCTTCATCACTGTCGTCTTTCTCAGTAGTTTCGTCGACTATGCCATGCCGTGGAGCAACTGGTTCGGCATGTTCGCCCTCTTAGCAATACTCATGCTCATCTACTTCTCCTCAGCACTGAAGAAGCAGAGCAATAGGATTACCCGCAACTTCACCGAGAACCTAAGCGCCCGTGAAAAAATAGAGAAACAGAAATAATTATTAACTATAAACAATAAAACAATCTAATGAAGACTTTCAAATGGACATTGATGCTAAGCGTTGCTCTGGCATCTTGCGAGGTGGACATGCCTCAGCAGAAAGACTCATCGTTTGAGACGATGGTAGTGGAGACTACGGACATTGAACTTCCCAATAAGTTCAGTGCCCGAATGAAGGGACAAAATGATGTGACGGTTACGCCACAAGCCAGTGGTCAGCTGATGAAGATCTGTGTGACCGAAGGTCAGCAGGTGAGAGTGGGACAGACGCTCTTCATCATCGACTCGCGAAATGCCCGACTGGAACTGGATGCTGCCAATGCCAATCTGCAGGCTGCACAGGCACAGGCCAACTCAGCCAAACTGGAGTACGAGTCAAACAAAAACCTGTTTGATAAGAAGATAGTGAGCAGTTACATGCTCAACAACTCGCTCAACTCGTACAAGCAGGCACAGGCTGCCGTGGCACAGGCACAGGCTGCGGTAAACCGTGCCAGGGTGGAACTCGGCTTCTGCACTATCTCTGCCGCCGTGTCGGGCATGATAGGTGAAATACCCGTGCGTGTAGGCGACCAGGTGTCGCCCATGACCCAACTGACCATTCTCAGTGGAAATACCACGATGTTTGCTGAATTCTCTGTCACCGAAGCCATTGTAGAGGCTATGGTGAAGGAGGGCATGAATATCGACCAGGTGAACAGTTACATATCTAAACTGCCCGAAGCATCGTTTATCATGAAGAACGGTACGGTGTATCCCCACAAGGGACGTGTCGTCAGTCTCACCGGTGTGGTGAATGCCGCCACTGGCTCGCTCACTTGCAAGGTGTCGTTCCCCAACCCCGAAGGTCATCTGTACTCGGGCATACAGGGCTCGGTGCTCATGCCGTTCAAGGAGAAGGACGTGATAGTAATACCACAGTACGCCGTAGTAAGACTGCAGGACAAATCGCAAGTGTTTAAGGTGAAAGCCGACAGTACTGCCACTGCCGTAGACGTGACAGTGGAAGACACTGGCAACGGCAAGGACTTTATCGTGACCAGCGGACTGAAGAAAGGCGACAAGATAGTGGCGAACGGTGCCAATAACGTGACGGAAGGACAGAAGGTGCTGTTTCCCGAGGAAGCGAAAAGTGAGAAATGAAACATGAAGAATTAGCTTCTGTGGTATGAAAAACAATATATTTATCAACAAGTATGTGATGGCATGTGCCATCTCGATAGTGATTGCACTGGTGGGCTATATCTCTATGGGTACGCTGCCAGTGGAGCAGTATCCGGATATAGCACCACCTACGGTGCAGGTCACTACCAGCTACTCAGGTGCTGACGAGAACACGGTGATGAAGTCGGTCATACAACCTCTCGAGGAGGCTATCAACGGCGTGACCGACATGACTTACATGACATCAAAGGCATCCTCCGACGGCTCTGTAGAAATCAACGTCTATTTCAAGCAGGGCATCGACCCCGACATGGCGGCTGTGAACGTGCAGAACCGTGTGGCACGCGCTCAGGCTTTGCTGCCAGCCGACGTGACCAAGGTGGGTGTCAATGTGGAGAAACGCCAGAACAATATCCTGCAGATCTTCGCTGTGAGAAGTGCTGACGGCAAATATGATGAGGACTTCGTGTCCAACTACGTGGATATCAATATCAAACCGCGACTGATGCGTATCACGGGTGTGGGCAACGTGCAGAGCCTGGGCAATACCTACGCTCTGCGTATATGGCTGAAACCCGACGTCATGGCACAGTACGGACTGACACCCAATGATATCTTTGCAGCCATAGGCGGACAGAGTTTCGTCTCCGCTGTGGGTTCATTGGGCGAACAGTCGGGCAACTCTTACCAGTACTCTATGCAGTATAAGGGTACGCTGAAGTCTGTGGAGGAATTCAACGAGATAGTACTGCGCACCAGCGGCGGAGGCATGTTGCACCTGAGCGATGTGGCTGAGGTGAAGATAGGTGCCATGAGTTACAATTTCACCTCCAACATCCAGGACCGTCCGGGTGCCCTCTTCATGGTGTTCGCGGCACCAGGAGCAAATGCCACTGAGGTGAATGCACGTATCAACAAGACATTCGAGGAGGTGAAGAATAATATGCCGAGTGGACTGGAGTTCGTGACCATGATGACCAGTGACGACTTCCTCTTCGCTGCCATTCACAACGTGGTGGAGACGCTCGTCATTGCCATCATCCTCGTGGTGCTCGTGGTGTTCTTCTTCCTGCAGAACTTCAAGGCCACCATCATTCCTTCTATCTCTATCATCGTGTCGCTGTTGGGCACCTTCGCCGTCGTCTCATTGGCAGGCTTCTCACTCAACATCCTCACGCTGTTCGCACTGGTGCTTGCCATCGGTACGGTGGTGGACGATGCCATCGTGGTGGTGGAAGCGGTAATGGCGAAGATGGAGGGTGGTATAAGCGATGCCCGCGAAGCCACTCGTCAGGCTATGAGCGAGGTGTCGGTGGCTGTGGTCTCGTGTACGCTGGTGTTCATGGCTGTGTTTATCCCCGTGATGTTTATGCCTGGCACCTCCGGCACATTCTTCACACAGTTTGGTGTGACTATCGCATCCTCCGTCGGACTCTCCTGCATATCGGCACTCACGCTCTGCCCGGCTCTCTGCGCCATCATGATGCGCATGAAGGAAGGCAAGAAGACGGGCAAGGGTCTCACCTATTATACCAAAAAGGCGTATACAGCCAGTTATAATGCCATATACAACAAATATTCCAAGAGTGTCAAGAAGTTTATCAAACGCCCATTCCTGGCATGGAGTCTGCTGGCTGTGGCTGCCGTACTGCTGGTGTTCTTCATGAAGAGCCTGCCTTCCGGACTCGTGCCTCAGGAGGACCAGGGCGTATTCCTGGCTGAGTTGCGTACTCCCGAAGGAACTACATTGCACCAGACACGTGAAATGGTGAAACAGGTGGAGACAAAGGTGAAGAAGATACCTGAACTGGAGAGTTTTGCTATCTGCTGTGGTTACGGTATGTATTCGGGTGCAGGTTCCAACTACGCCACTATGGTTGTACGTCTGAAGAACTGGGATGAACGTCCGGGCATAAACCACCTGCTCACACTCGTCATGTACCGCTTCTATTTTGACTGTCAGGATATCAAGAATGTAACGGTGCTGCCCTTCGAGATGCCACAGATACCAGGCTACGGTACGAGTAATGATATCACGTTGGTTGTAGAGGATCCCACCGACGGCAACCTGTCGAAGTTTGCCCAACAAACCGAACATTTCTTGGCAAAACTATCCGAGCGGCCCGAAATAGCATCTGCCATGTCTACATATTCTGAGCGATTCCCGAAGTTCCAGGTGGATGTGGACGCCGCACAGTGCGACCGTGCCGGAGTGACTCCCGAGATGGTACTCAATACTCTTGGTACATTCTGCGGAGGTGCATACATCGGCAACTTCAACCAGTTTGGTAAGGTATACCGCATCATGGCTTCTGCATCGCCCGAGTACCGTCTCGACCCGCAGTCGCTGCAGAATATCTTCGTGCAGGTGAAGGGCGGACAGATGGCACCAATCTCTGAGTTCGTCACGCTGAAGCAGATCGTAGGTCCATCAAATATCGAACATTTCAACCTCTTCCAGAGCATCACGTGCTACGTCACACCTGGAAGCGGATATACAGAGGGTGACGCACACAAGGTCATAGCAGAGGTGTTCAAGGAGGAGATGCCTAATACCGCCGCCTACGAATACAGCGGTATGTCGCGCGAACTTGAGGAGGCTGCCGGTTCCAATGCTACTGCCTTCATCTACCTGATATGTGCCATACTCATCTACCTCATCCTGGCTTCGCTCTACAACTCGTGGTTCACACCGTGGGCAGTGCTGTTTAGTGTGCCGTTCGGACTGATGGGTGCCTTCGTGTTCGCTTACATCGGCTATACTCAGGGACTGCCTGGCATGGACAATAATATCTACCTGCAGACGGGTGTCATCATGCTGATTGGTCTGTTGGCAAAGACTGCCATCCTTATCACGGAGTTTGCTACTGAGCGCCGTGCACAGGGCATGAGCATACGCGATGCTGCATTCGAGGCATGTAAGGAACGTCTGCGTCCTATCCTCATGACGGTCGCCACGATGATTATCGGTATGATACCTCTTGTGATAACCGGCGGTGCAGGTGCCAACGGCAACCGTGCCCTTGCTCTCGGTGTCATCGGCGGTATGAGTATCGGTACCATCGCGCTGCTCTTCGTCGTTCCTGCCTTCTTCATCGTGTTCCAGAAGTTGCACGAGCGTTTCCAAGGAGGTAAACCGAAGACTGACGAGGCTCCTGTTGAGCAATCCAACTAAGTTATAAATGGCAATGGAAAGACTAATTGTACCGACAACAGTTTTAAAACATGTGCTTCCGTTGCTCATGTGCAGGAAGCATTACATGATAATGCTACCTGCACTGTTATTTGGTTTTGTACAGCACTCATCGGCACAACTCATCAAGCGCCTGGACAGCATAGTGACCGAGAATTACCACAAAGTGAAATACGACACGGCATACATCACACGCCCACAGAGCAAGTGGACTCTCGTGACAAGGGTGAATGTGTCGGGGGCCACTATCCGGACCGAGGGACGCGACAATGGTCAAGACTTCAAGGCACACATGCATGCCAGGAGTAAGACTACTGTCAGTCTTGGTGTCGGGTATCAGGGCATAGTACTCTCGCTGGCACTTAACCCCGCTAAACTCGCGGGCAAGTATCACGACTTCGAACTCAACTTAAACTGTTACAAGCGCAGTTTCGGCTTCGATATCATCTATCAGGATGCCAAGAACTTCAGTGGCTGGTACGATCAGGAGGGTAAGCCCCGTATCAATCTGCCCGAGGAGAAACTGAAGGTGCATACACTCAACATCAACGCCTACTACGCTTTCAACAACCGGCGCTTCTCTTATCCCGCTGCCTTCTCACAGAGTTACATCCAACGCCGCTCTGCCGGCAGTTTCCTGTTGGCTGCATCGGGCATGGTACAGAATGCCACCCTCGATCTGGAACAGCAAGAGAAGTTCAAGATGGTGAATATAGGCTTAGGGGGCGGATACGGATACAACTGGGTGCCGGGAAAGGGCTGGCTGTTGCACCTCTCGCTGTTGCCTACTCTAATCGTGTTTAGCAATCCTTCGTTGACCATAGGCGACGAACGCGCGACACAACCCTACAAGTTTCCCGAGTTCATCCTCACAGGACGAGCCTCTGTGGTGCACCTCTGGAGCAATAAGTATGTCGGCATGTCGGCGGTATACAACTATACCAACGTAGGCAATGAGGACAAACTCGCTGTATACAACACCAAATGGCGAATCAGGGCTTTCTTCGGCCTTCGGATCCCAGAAAAGAAAAAGAAATAAAACAAGTAATCATTTTTTCAATACATATCAATGAAAAAGAATATTATTATACTCCTTGCCTGTATCACACTCACAGGTTGCGGACTGTACGATAAGTATGAGCAGAAGACCACGATACCCGCTGACGCCTTCGGTGCCAGCCAGGAAATCACGCAGTCTTCCGGCGAACAGTCTATGGCTCAGATGTCGTGGCGTGAGTTCTTTACTGACCCTATGCTGCAACAACTCATCGAACAGGTGCTTGCCAATAATACCGACCTCAACTCTGCACGTATCGCCGTGGAGAAGAGTGAGGCTTCGCTGAAAGCCGCCAAAATGGCTTATCTGCCCTCGATCTTCGTCTCTCCACAGGCTTCTATAACCACCTTCGGCAATAGCAAAGCCTCCAAGGCATACGACTTGCCGCTCCAACTGTCATGGGACGTGGATGTGTTTGGTTCCATCACCAACAAGAAACGCGCTGCAAACGCCGTGCTCCTGCAGGCTCAGATGCAGAAAGAGGCTGTGCGCGCCAATCTCATCTCCGTCACGGCTCAGCATTATTTCTTGCTCCAGGTGCTCGACCGTCAACTGGAAATACTCTCCATGACCGACAGTATATGGAACGAGTCGCTCAGCACTGAGCAGGCTCTGTGGGAGAACGGCAAGGCATACAGCACGGCTGTCAACCAGATGGAGGCATCCTATCTGAACGTGAAGACGCAAATAGTAGACACACGTAGGTACATACGCTCCGTGGAGAATGCAATCTGCCAACTGTTGGCTGTCAGCCCGCGGCATATCAACCGACAGAAGTGGGGCAGTACGACTCTGCACCATGCCCAGGCGAAGGGTGACTCCTATCAGCAGATGTTTGACACTAAGTACCTGCACCTCGGAGTGCCTGCCATGATGCTCGAGAACCGTCCCGACATACGCATGGCAAACCACGCCATGGAAGAGGCATTCTACAACACACAGGCTGCACGTGCCGCTTTTTATCCCAATATCACGCTCAATGGCACCGTGGGATGGACCAATTCTGCCGGTGGACTGATCGTTGATCCTGGCAAGATACTGCTCTCGGCTATAGCACAACTCACGCAACCTATCTTTGCACGCGGACGACTGACTGCCAACAAGAAGATAGCCATACTCACCGAGGAGGACTTGCAGAAGAAATACGTGCAGACGGTTATCAATGCCGGCAACCAGGTAAACGAGGCTATGGCAGACTGCATGGCGGCTCGCGAGAAGAATGTCTTCTACCAGAGACAAGTGGAGGTGCTCCGCGAGGCTTACGCCGGCACACACGAACTCATGGACAACGGCAAGGCCAGTTACCTCGAAGTGCTTACTGCACAGGAGTCGCTGCTCAACGCACAACTCAACCAAGCCATGAATATGTATGATGCTGCCGAGGCTGTCATAGCACTGTATATCGCTCTCGGAGGCGGGTCGGAGTAAACTTGACATAAAACCAAATTACTAATACTAAATATTATGAGAGTCAGACATCTTATAACATTGGTGGCTGTTGCCCTGACTGCTCAGGCTAACGCAGACAGCTACAGAGATACCGGAACAGAGGTACCCGAGGTGACAGAGGATGTGACCACGACAGAGAATGTGACCGCAGCGGAGGATAAGGCCGAAGCGGGCGAACAGACTTTACGTCTGGATTACTCGCTCCCACCGCTCACTACCGACTTCGGTAAGGAAAAAAAGTGGAAGCCCGACTTCAGTTTCTTCAAGCAGAGGACCAATCCCGATACCAAACCCTACAAGTTCATGGATGATATGACCTTCGTGGGCATTCCACTGTTTGCTGCAGGATTGGCTATCAAGAGTGAAAAGGCTATGTTTCGCGTCAATCAGAAGATGGACCAGGGTGGCAAGAAAAACACTCAGTTGCTCACCGACTTCAAGACGGGCATAGATGACTATACACAGTTCTTCGGACCTGCCATGGTGGTAGGCCTGAAACTGGGTGGCTATGAGGGCCGCAGCGACTGGCCGCGACTGTTGGTAAGTGCAGGTCTCTCTTATGGCATCATGGCTGGCTTCGTCAATACTATCAAGTATTCTGCCAAGGAGATGCGCCCCGATGGGTCTACTGCCAACTCATGGCCTTCGGGACATACGGCTACGGCATTCGTAGGTGCCACCCTGCTGCACAAGGAGTACGGACTCACCCGCTCGCCGTGGTGGTCGGTGGCTGGTTATGGCGTGGCTACGGCTACGGGTGTGATGCGTGTGCTCAACAACCGTCACTGGATCAGTGATGTCATGTCGGGAGCAGGTATCGGTATCCTATCTGCAGAACTGGGTTATGCCTTCGCCGACCTGATATTCAAGGGAAAAGGACTGCTGCGCAATGACCTCGTGCTCAACCACGAAAACCCATCTTTCTTCGGCATCTCAATGGGTGTAGGACTGGGTGGAAAGGACCTCGAGTTTGATAGTCAAGGACATAAAATGAACATAAAGTTCCGTGCAGCCACGGTGGTCGACGCCGAGGGTGCCTATTTCTTCAATAAGTACATCGGCGTGGGTGGACGTCTCAGAGTCAGGGCTCAATCCGCCAAGGATTTTGGCGACTTCGCCAATTATGTGTCCGATGAGGGTTATTATGCGTGGAAAGGACTGCAACCACACTATGAGGAGGTCTTCCCCGGCGATTACGTGCCAGGAACTTCACAGGAGGCGAAAGACCAAAACATGATGACTTTCCTCAATAAGGTGGGATATCACATGGATAATGAAAGTGCATGGAATGAAAACGCACCTGTCACCGACAGTTACGGTGTGGTGAAGAGCGACCATATCACAGAGTTTACCGGCAGTGTGGGCCTCTACTTCAATCTGCCTCTCGGCAGCCACTTCTCACTTGGCACCAAGGCTCTCATAGGCCGTTCCATCACTCAGGAACTGGATATCGATGGACATGCCGAGGGCAACAAGAAAGATATCGCTTACACCATGACTATGGACAACCGTCCAGAAATGCAGGACTCTGACGGCGACCCGGACATATCGTTCGACAACCTGCAGTATCCCAAGAATACCGGCGAGAAATGGAGCGACGACTGGGAATACCTTACCATCGGTGCCAAGTCCTCTACCTCGTTTGGCACTGGCTTGTCTCTCACTTATCGCTACAAGTCCAATTTCTCTTGGCGTATCTTCTGCGATTACGACCATACCCGCAAGGTGTTCACGGCTAAGTACGACCCCTATCACTTTGTAGAGAAGAGCACTACCACTGGTGCCAGTTTCCTGTTAGATACGGCGCTCACAACATCGTTGGATGAGTTTGGCGACGGTCATGGCCTGGATATCAGAGAATATCAGACTCGCAAGCACATGAACTACTGGACACTGGGCCTGTCTTTCCTCGTAAATCTGTAATCAAAGTATTATACTTTTACACCGTAGGGAATTTTTCACTTTTGCAAATACATGAAATACAGAATATTTCTTTGTTGCACTGCTGTAGTGCTTCTGTTAGGCTTCGGCTCCTGCACAGACCATAATGACGACCCTGTCATTTATCCCAGTATCGAGGATATGGAGAAGAGTCTGATAGGTCTGTGGTATGAGGATTTCAAATACGAGGACGTGACCGAGGACGGAAAACCCTTCACCCGCGCTATGATTGCTGTGGAGGCGAAGGCAGACCATACTGGCTACGTGGCCCTGGCTGTGTTTGATGATGAGTTTAATGAGCCGCTGCGTATATACGGAGGTCCGAAGGATGCTCCCTTCACATGGCGGGTGACAGCAGATGGGCATATAGTACTCACCGACCCCGACTCTGGCAGTACAATCGTGACGAAATCTACACGCAGTGACGATAGTCACAATGATTTTGTCGATATCAGTCAGATTGACATGAATTGTGAATCGGGGCATATCACTTTCAGCAATACTTCACATGATGGCTTGCTCACCAGGGCGGAAAGTAATACAAGCAATTTGATACAGGATTGGATGGGAAAGTCTACTCTCCCTCCACCCTGTATCACGGGTACTATACCAGTGGAGATTGCACCCGATCTGATGAACTACGTGTTCAACTATCCCTCTGTCGATCCTTTCGGCAATCCATGTACTCTTAGCGGTACCATCACGTTAGACCAGTCACTTATAGACGACAATCAGCCTTACAACGGAATACTGCTCTACAACCACTTCACTATCTATGCCACTACGCAGGCTCCTTCGCGTGGAGCCATAGAGTTTCCTACAGGTGCCGCCCTCACCAATTTCATCATTGTCACACCCGACTACTATGGGTTCGGCATAACTGAGAAAGAGCCGCAGGCATATTGTATATCAAGAGCCAACGGTAGGGCTTCGCTCGATGCTTATCTCGCAGCAAAACGCTTGATAGCAGACCTGAAAGTGAAGAAAAAGGACGATTTCGTCATCGTAGGCTATTCGGAGGGTGCACAGACTACGATGGGGGTGCTGCGTGAGATATCTGAACGACATCCGGAGATAAAGGTGAAACGTGTCTTTGCCGGTGACGGACCATACGATATCAACTCAATGTACGATGCTATAACAAGCGGCACGACAGAGATGCCCAGCACGGTATGCAACTTGCTCTATGCCTTCAACCACTTCTTCTCTCTTGGCTATGATATTCATGACTATCTGAAGGATCCCGTGGCAAAGAATTTCGGTGAGTGGTTCCTCAGCAAAAAATACAAACGCAGGGAACTCGACGAGGAACTTATCAAGACTAAAAATACTGCCGAGATCTGTACAGATGACGTTCTCAATACCAACAGTCTGCTGTCCATTCGCTTCAAGAATGCCTTCGCACAGGATGCCCTCACAAGTGGCTGGACACCGCGTAAAGACTTCGATGTGATGCTCTTCCACGACACTATGGATGATGTGGTGCCGGTGGAAAACTTCTATGCCATGAGCAAGTTTCTCAAAGATAATGGCATTAAGACAGAGGAGTTCGTAGACGAGCTTAGTTCTGAAGTGACTAAGGAAGTCGGTTTCTCCAACCATGAGGTTGCTGCCGTTTCTTTCTTCCTAAAGATTATCGAATGGGTGGGCGCAAACTATTAGCGCTGATTTCATGGAGTAGACTATTAGTTTAAACCTTATACAAAAACAATCAATAAATTATGAAAACAAAAATGACAAAAAAATGGATGTATGCTGCATTCGCTTGTGTGATGGCTATTTCCGCTTTTTCACTTAGTTCATGCAAGGAGGCTTCCGCTCAGGACGATGAGACTGTGCAGAAGGTGGAAAGTACTGAATTGATACGCACCTCACAGAGTTGGGATGGTGTGGAACTGCCCGACTACCTGAAGGGACGACCCGAACTGGTGGCTGTGAAGTATGTGTTCCCCGCCGGACAGAAACTGGGTTGGCATCACCACCCTGTGATAAACTACGGAGTCCTGGTGCAGGGCGAACTGACTATCATCGGACAGGATGGCAAGGAGAAAGTGGTGAAAGAGGGCGAGGCTGTAGTGGAGATGGTCAACACTATCCACCACGGCGAAAACCGTGGTTCCAAACCCGTCATACTCTATATGTTCTACCTCTCTCAGAATGGTATGCCACTGGCGGTGCAGCACCCGGAGATTCCTCTGGAGTAATTATGCAAAAGTATCCTTATCACCGTTTAGGCAGCATGATAACTGTATGCAAAGGAGCGTCCCAAACGGGGCGCTCCTTTGCATATTTGATACAGTATCCTTACTTTATCCGGTAGAACACGCCGATGGTGCCGTATACAGGATAGAGGGTCTGCTCCACGGTGTCGAAGTCTTTACGGAAAATACCGTTTAGTCCCCATTTAATGTCTAATGAGAGTCCAAACGATTTGTACACCTGCCAGTCTGCCCCTATGGCAATGCCTGTCTGGAATCGGCGCATGTCGTCGCTGAAATCGTATGTGCCCCATTCACCCTCCTTGTCGCCGATAAGTATCTTCGGACCCGTGGGACTGCCCTGACGCAGGTAACCATCGGAGGCTATGCCATCGAAGGTCTTGCTGGTGAGCAGGGAGAAGTAGGGACCTGCCTTCAGTTGCACCTTGTCACTCAGTGTGAACGTGGCATATACGGGGAGGGTGAACATCCACTCCTTCACCCTCTGGTGCACCTTGCCGGTGAACAGACCTTCCAGCATGCTCTCGCCCTTGCGTATCTCCATGTGGTAGGCTTTGGTGCTCACATCGCCGTTCATGCCCTTGTTCTCGAAGTGTATGCCGGTCATTATGCCCCATTTCGACGACAATGGCAGTTGGGCATCCACACCCACGAGAAACGAGGGAGTGAGTCTGTACTTGTCGATGCTGCGGATGGTGGCAGGCAGTCCGATGGGGGCGGTGGCACCAATGCTCCACCCTGCACGCGCCCTCAGTTGCAACTCATCCCAAGTGCCGCCCGCCTTGGCATCGGCGGCAAACAGTATCATGAATATGGCTGACAGGATTGCGATATTCTTTCTCATTATCTATACCTCCCGTTATTTTTCGAATGACACTTCTACCTCGTCTACATACAGTCGGCTGCCGATGGCACCCTCAAAGGCGGCACCGTCCTTGCTCGATGAGAAGACGAGGGTCATGTTATACTCTCTGTTCTCCACCTTTTCGTCATCTGCGTCCTCACCTTCGAAGAACATCTCGAAACGGGTCCATTCATCGGTGGCAGGCAGCGACGCCACCTGTGCCTTCTTCACTATATATGGACTGCTGAGCACATCGTCGCCATAGAGATACACCTCGTTGCCCTGCTCGTCCTTGTTTCTGTAGAACACGGCATAGATGTTGGCTTCGTCGGTCTTGCCTTCTATCACTGTCATGTCCTTGTCGGTAAACTTCTCGCCAGGGCGATACTTGTAATACCCTGTCACACGAACGGGTTCCTTGTCTATAGGTATGCCAAACTGGGTGGTCTTCAGCGTGTTGAACAGCACGTTCTCTACTATAAACTTACCCAAGAACAGGTTGCCGGCGGCTATGGGCTTCTTCATCATCGCGCCCAACGAGCCTGCAGAGATGGTTTGCAGGCACAGTCCCTTACCCTCATAGCCATCTTCTATGGAGTAAGTGGGGAAGGCATCGGGCTGACTATAGGATATGGTAAGTGCGGCACCGGGATTGCCCGACGCCCAGATGTTGCGACGCTGACCCTGAGCGTCCAATTCGTAAAACTCATGATAGTAACTGCTTGAAGCCGTCTTCTCTGATACCGCTACATTTTCAAAGCCATACGTATACGTGGGCAGGTCGGCCTCCTGAAACAGTACCTTGTACTGACGCTTCCACTGTCCGTCCTCTGAGGTGACGGTATAGATTACCGGACCCTGTGTGAAATCCTGCATACTGCCGCTGGCGGGCTCCACGGTGGCGTTGTCGGTGATGGTGAGTGTGAGGGGCAACTGTTTGGGTAGCGATATCAGCGAGCGCACGGTGAATACTATCTCGCTCTCGCCGGTACTGACTTCGCGGCGCATCTGATTCTCGTCGGTGAAATACTCCTTGTACTCATCACCATCTACCCATGCCTTCAGTATGTCGCACTCTTTGTTGGCCTCTTCGTCCTTTATGCACGAGGTGAGGCTGACAATGGCGCACAGCAACATGAGCCGTTGCAAAATGGTTCTCTTCATCTTCGCTATGTATTATTTTCCGAAATTCTTCTTTACAGTATGCAAAGGTAAAGATTATTTTTGATTTGTTAACCTTTAGGATAATTTTTTTAGCGGAATTTAATAGGCTTTCCAAACTCCGCCGCCCTTTTCAGTGCTTCTACCTTGCCCACATCGAGCAGACGCAGATTCGTGGCATGATGCAGGTGGATGGTGTGGTGCTTGCACTGATGCAGGTAGTAGTCGATGATGCTGAAACGCTCGGGCCAACTCTCCATCTCTGCCAGAAGGGTGGGGGTGATGACATGTATGCCTGAGAATGCACAATGCCTGAGTCCCTCAGTACCGCCCTCTCTCACCCACTCATGCGGACTGCGCACCTCCCCAGTCTGTATGTTGGTCCATCCCACCAGGCGGCTGTCGGCATCTGCCAACAGGTAGCGACTGGTGCTGCGGTCGCTGGTGAGCAGGGTGGTGCAGCCGTTCTCACACGCTGCATCGTATATCTCTGCCAGTGGAGCATCGCTCAGTATGTCCACGTTGTGTATGAGCACAGGGGCATCGGCAAACAGTGGACGGGCACCACGCAGACCGCCTCCGGTGTCGAGCAGCATTCGGCGCTCGTCGCTCACCAATACCTCCATCGGCTGGGGGTGGCTATTGAGCCAATCTATTATCTGCTCGCCGAAGTGATGCACGTTTACTACCACACGCTCAAAACCAGCGGCAGCCAACCTCTCCAGCACTATCTCTATCAGGGGCTTGCCACCTACCTCCACCAGGGCTTTCGGACGGTCATCGGTCAGCGGGCGAAGACGGGTGCCCAGACCGGCAGCAAAAATCATGGCTTGTCTCATCTCTCTATGGCTCTGAAGGTTTCAGTGATGTTTTGTTCGCGGTGGCATACATGCACCTCTATGCCGTACTTGCCGTGTATGTGCTCTGCCAGATGTTGGGCACTGTATACCGAGCGGTGCTGACCGCCGGTACAGCCGAAGGAGAACATCAGCGAGGTGAAGCCACGCTGTATGTAGCGCTCCACATGGGCATCCGCCAGGGCATAGATATGGTCGAGGAAGGTGAGTATCTCACCGTCGTCCTCCAGGAAACGTATCACGGGCTCGTCCAGTCCGGTGAGTTTCTTATACGGCTCGTAGCGCCCGGGGTTGTGGGTGCTGCGGCAGTCGAACACATATCCGCCGCCATTGCCCGACTCGTCCTCGGGTATGCCCTTGCGGTAGGAGAAACTGTACACGCGCACTACTAAGGGCCCCTTGCCATCATACTTGCTGAAGGTGGCAGGACCGTCGGTGGGGTGGGGCTCGTAGGGGTTGACGGTGGTCACACGCAGACCGTCGCCACGCTTTGTGGCACGCTGCTCACGGGGGGCAAACTGTGGCAGTTCGGTTAACCTGCGCAGCAGGTCTATCAGGTAGGGATAGGGGTAGTCGCCCTGAAGCATCTCGCGCAGGTTGTCCATGGCGGGAGGTATCGACTCTATGAAATGCCGCTTCCTCTCGAAATAGCCACGAAAGCCGTAGGCTCCCAACACCTGCAAGGTGCGGAAGAGGACAAACAGACTCAGACGCGATACGAACTGACGCTTCGACGGCACTTCGGTCACACGGCTCAGGGCATCGTAATACTCTGCCACCAGACGCCTGCGCAACTTGTTGGGATAGCGGGCGGACGCCTGCCAGAGGAAGGATGCCAGGTCGTAGTAGTAGGGACCCTGACGACCGCCCTGGTAGTCGATGAACCACGGACTGCCGTCGGCTGCGAGCATCACGTTGCGTGCCTGGAAGTCACGATAGAGGAAAC
>CAMHPC010000019.1 GCA_946186945.1 uncultured Prevotella sp. | reverse complement strand
AATCTCCTATCTCCGTCACAGAATTAGGAATGGTTATGGTAGTCAGGCTGGTGCAGTCGCTGAATATACAGATTGTACCTTTTTATTCGCATTATGTATGGCAGTTCAGAAGCATCTTCCCTCAAATAAAACATGGCGATAGCAAAAAATAAACTAATAAGTCCTCTGTGTGTGTTAATTTAACTAATATCGTTGAATTAGAATATTTTGCCCTTTTAAATGGTAATTACAGTCTAAATAAATCATTGCATCTTTGCACTATCAAAAGTAAAAACATAAAAAATACGATTATGGCAAACGTAAAAGACATGATGATTCGCAAACCGTCGCTGAAATACCGCGACGTGCGGGAGTATGAAGGAAAGTTCTACGACTGGGAGGCTGGCAATCACCTGCTGAAAAAGGGTATGGTGGTCGATGAAATATTCCATCCGCTGGAGCACGATATCGTATTCAAAAAGGACTTGCAGGTGACATTGCGTGATGGGGTGAAGATTATGACCGATGTGTATCTGCCCGCCGATACCGACGAGCCGCTGCCCGCTATCATCGCATGGAGCCCATACGGCAAGAACTCTGGCAATGCTGACCGCTTCAAAAACCTCTTCGGACTGCTGGGGCTCGACCAGAAACGCATGAGCGGACTGCAGAAGTTTGAGGGACCCGATCCCGACTTTTGGTGTGCCAAGGGCTATGCCATAGTTCACCCCGACCCACGCGGCATAGGGCGCTCCGAGGGCGACAGTACTATGCTTGGCACACAGGAGGGACAGGACGGTGCCGACATGGTGGAATGGGTGGCACAGCAGCCGTGGTGCAACGGCAAAGTGGCACTGAGCGGCACCAGTTACCTCTCTTTCTCGCAGTGGTTTACCGCTGCCGAGCGTCCAGAACACCTGGTTTGTATGCAGGTGACGGAGGGACTGACCGATGGCTATCGTGACATGTGTCTCGTAGGTGGTATGCCCGACTATGTCTTTACCGGGGGTATTCAGAACAACCATGAGGGCTTCGGACTGCGTGAGGACGTGGCTGACGAGAGCCGTCAGTACCCCTTCCGCAACCATCCGCTGTGGGACGACAAGTGCGCGCGGGTTGACCGCATCGAGGTGCCTGCACTGGTGGTGGCAAGTTACTCTAATGTCCTCCACACCGATGGCACCTTCCGCGCATGGCGACAACTGGGCAGCAAGGAGAAGTGGCTGCGCATACACGACAACCTGGAGTGGCAGGACTACTACGAGCCGAAGTACGTGGAGGAACGTCTGCGCTTCTTCGACTTCTATATGAAAGGTATCAATAATGGCTGGAAGGAGACTCCGACCGTGCGCTACTGCCTGCACGACATGAAGGGAGGCAACAAGATTGACGAGCCCGCTACGGCGTTTCCTCCTGTCAATACGGAATACAAGAAATTCTATCTGAATGGCATGACACGCCAACTCCAGAACGAGGTACCTGCAACTGATGTTCCTGCCTTATACTTCTGCGAGAGTGATGCACCCAAGGCTTCATTCTATCTGCCGATTACTGAGGAAACAAGTTTCGTAGGCTATCCCAAGGCTCATCTATATGTAGAGGCTGACGGCTCTGACGATATGGACCTCTTCCTCATCGTGCAGAAACTCGACGAGAACTACAACGTGCTGCGACAGTTTTCAATACCCTCTACATCGCCACGCACCCACGATATGCTGGAGAACCACGGCGGAGTGGCAAAGTACAGCGGTGCTTACGGACGCCTGCGTGTCAGTCGCCGACATCTGGACGAAACACAGAGCACGGACATCATCCCCGTGCAGAGTTTTGACCGCGACGAGAAACTGCAGAGGGGTGAAATCGTAGAAATAGAGGTGTCGCTTGCTCCCATGGGTATGCTCTTCCATCCGGGTGAGACTCTACGCTTCATGATTTCAAGTCAGAATATCACTGGCAATGTACATCCTGGAGTGCTCGCTTATGTCTCCAAGGACAATCACGGCAAGCACATCATACATTGTGGAGGCAAGTATCAGAGTTACTTGCAGTTGGGTGTGTTAGGTTAATAGGACTGTTTGTTTTCTACAATTTCTTCTGCCCCCAAAAAAAATCCATCTGGCTCAATGCCAGATGGATTTCAGTTCCCATGCCTTCAACTGCATCTGGGTGCCCTTGCGCAAGGCAAAGGTCTCAATGCCTGTCTGGGCGTCTGAGGGATAGGTCTGCATGGTAAAGACGTCCCTGCCGTCGTTTGCAAATATCTCTACACCGCTCTTGTCTACGTAGATGTGCAGGCGCAACTGGTGGCCCTGGGGCTCCACTGTGCTGTGTGCCATCCTGCTGAATCTCTCTATCTCACTGGCGGCGGTATGTGTGCGGTCTATCACCAGATTGTGCGAGTCGGTGTCATAACTTATCACCAGTTTCCTGCCACTGCCCACGCAGAGGTTCAGGCCCATGGTATTTGACTGCCTGGTGTCGAACGTCACATCCAATTCATATACGTTCTCGCGGGGCTTGAATGTGCGAAGCGGCTGGGTGCCTACTGCCATCGTGCCACTTACGCGGTATTCCTTGCCCCTGAGCGTCTGCAGATTCTCTATCGGCTGTTGGGTCATACGCAGGCCTTCGGGGTAACTCTTCAACTCCAGGCGGCGAGGCACTGACCAGAAACCCTTGCCGTAGGTAGAGGGCACTTGCTGTGCATAGTCCCACGTGGCTACCCAACCCAAAGAGAGTACCTCGCGCTGAGTGCCGTCATAATCGCGGAAGGTTCTCGAGGCATAGTAGTCCAAACCCTTGTCTACATACAGTGGGGCGGTGGGATGACCGTCCATGAGTTTGAAGGTCTTGCCGTCGAAGTCGCCTATGAAATATTGCTCCTGTGCCCAGTTTACGGATACTAACAACACCCACTTCCTGTTGTTCCAGTCGCCGTCCACTGGCACATGAAACAGGTCCGGACGCTCCCACGACTTCTCGCTGTCGCCCCACGGACCGAAGTCGCTCGTCCAGGTCCAGTGCTTCAGGTCGTCAGACTCGTAAAACTTTACCTTCTTCTCCAAAGCCTTTGTATACATGCTGTCTGTAGACGGCTGAGCCATAGCCGACAGACTACATGATACCATCAGGATTAGGGAGAGAATTCTTGATTTCATGTGTCTTTAGTTATTTTGGCTCAAAAGTATCACTAAAAACAAATATTTCATTTCATTATTTGAACTTTCTATGGCAATTTTGTTTCATAATTGATTATCGCAACATTTTTCACTATTTTACAAGTTAACGCCCGAGTGGTTTACATCCACTCGGGCGCTAACAAGATGCTTTTTCATTCGTTTCATCAGATGTTTGGCTCATCCCATACTTTGGTCTTGCTGCAAGTGACCTTCACACTCTGGTTGCCTATCTTCAACATGAATTCGCCCTCTTCCAATGTCCACTTGCCGTCGGCGCCTACAAAGGCCATGCTCTTGGCGGGTAACTGGAAGGTTACGGTTTGGGTCTCGCCAGGCTGCAACTCTATCTTGGTGAAATCGCGCAGACGCTTGTTGTCGGGCACTATGCTCGCCACCAGGTCTGAGGTATACAGTAGTACGGCTTCCTTGCCCACACGTGTACCGCTGTTGCGCACGTCTATGCTCACATTCAACACATCGTCGCTTTCAAAAGTGCTCTTGTCTACACGCAGGTTGCTGTATTCAAAGGTGGTGTAACTCAGTCCGTAGCCGAAGGGCCACTGCAGGGTCACTTTGGCATCGTAGTTGTATGCACCTTCCATGGTGCCCACTTCCTCAGACACTTTATAGTCGTAGGTGTTCAGGGTGTTTATCTCTTTGGGGTAGGTGTAGGGCATCTTGGCTGAGAAATTGGTATCGCCACTGAGGAGGTTGGCAAGGGCATCACCACCGTAGTTGCCGGGCAGGAAGATGTCCACCACAGCCTTGGCCAAAGGCTCTATGTCGGCTATAAGGCGAGGTCTGCCTTCGTTGAGCACCAGGATGATGGGCTTGCCGGTCTTCGACAGGGATTTCACCAGGTTACGCTGATTCTCCGACAGCCACAGGTCGCTCAGGTTGCCGGGGGTCTCGCAGTACGAGTTCTCGCCCACCACGGCTATTATCACATCTGCTCCGGCAGCGGCTCTCACGGCTTTCTCTATCTCAGGGGCATTCTCTTCAAAGTACTGGCCATCTTCCTTGTATGTCACACCCTGCTCCAGGATGATGTTCTCCTTGCCATACTTCTGGCACAGGGCTTCGTAGATGGTGTTGTACTGCTCGGTCAGATGACTGGCTTTAGAACCCTGCCAGGTATAACTCCAACCACCGTCCAGACAGCGCATCTGATTGGCGTTAGGACCAGTCAGCAGTATTCTCTTGCCCTTGCCCAACGGCAGTATGCCGTCGTTCTTCAGCAGCACTTCGCCTTCCTCAGCGGCACGAAGGGCTTTCTCGGCAAACTCGGCACTGCCGAATTTCTCGTAACCCTTGCCACCGGTATTGGGCTCCTTAAACAGGTTCAGACGGTATTTCACACGCAGTATGCGGCGCACGGCATCGTCTATGCGCTCCATGCTCACCTTGCCTTCTTCTACCAGTTCCTT
Source organism: uncultured Prevotella sp. (assembly GCA_946186945.1). GTDB lineage: Bacteria > Bacteroidota > Bacteroidia > Bacteroidales > Bacteroidaceae > Prevotella. The sequence goes on along the minus strand of CAMHPC010000019.1, from coordinate 25,979 downwards.
CAGCAGTATGCAGAAGTCCACACTGTAGGGGTCCATAGACATGTCTATACCGGCATTGATGGCTATGCGGATGGCGTCTTTCTTGTCCTTAGCCACTTTCTCACGGGTGAAGAGGTTGTTGATGTCTGCCCAGTCGGTCACTAACATGCCGTCCCACTGCAGGTCTTCTTTCAACCACTTGGTCAGATATTCATAACTGGAATGCAGGGGCACTCCGTTCACGCTGGCGGAATTGACCATCATGGTCAGGGTGCCGGCCAGGGCGGCTCGCTTGAAGGGCTCGAAATATTTCTCACGCAGTATCTGGGTGGTGAGGTAGGCTGGTGTGCGGTCCTTGCCCGACCATGGGGCACCATAGGCGAAGTAGTGCTTGGTGCAGGTGCCCACATGGTATTTGCCCAGGTGGTTGGGGTCATCACCCTGATAGCCTCTTATCTGCTCTTCCACCATCTTGGCATTCACTATCGCATCCTCACCGTAACTCTCCCAGATGCGCGACCAACGGGGGTCTCTGCCTAAGTCCACTACAGGGTTGTACACCCACGGACAGTTGGCAGCACGACTCTCATAGGCGGTTATCTCGGCTCCCGTCCTTGCCAGAGAGGTGTTGAACGAGGCTGCTATGTTGATGGGCTGGGGCAGCAGGGTGCCACCGGTGGTGTAGGTCACTCCATGGTTGTGGTCCAGACCGTATATGTCGGGTATGCCCATCACTTTCATCGACTTCTCCTGTATCAGTCGTATCCACTTCTGCCACTCATCCACACTGTGTGCTATGGTGCCAGGAGCATTGAGTATCGAACCTACCTTGTACTTCGATATGCAGGTGTCGAGCATGGCTTCGTTCAACTGCCAGTTGCCCGTGGCGTCGTACTTGCCCAGTATGTCGAGGTTCAACTCCAACATCTGACCTATCTTCTCGTCCAAGGTCATCTTCTTCAGAGTCTGCTCTATCTTCTTCTCTATTCCGGCATCCTTCGGTATGGCGGGTTTGACTGTCTGGGCTCTCATGCCCACAGACAATAGCAGCACAGCGGCTGCAAATAGTGTTCGTTTCATAGTATTTGTTTTGTTATTATTGGGTTATTTTTGTGATTTTTCATTACTCTACAGTCACGCTCTTTGCCAGGTTGCGCGGACGGTCCACGTCCTTGCCCTTGCACACGGCTATGTGGTATGCCAGCAACTGCAAGGGGATGGAGGCTATCAACGGCTGGAAACATTCCATGGTGTCGGGCAATTCTATCACGTCGTCGGCAAACTTGCTTATCTGCTTGTCACCCTCGGTCACCAGAGCGGTCACACGACCGCCACGGGCACGCACCTCCTGTATGTTGCTTATCACTTTCTCATACAGATGGTCGCGAGGGGCTATCACAAAGACGGGCATCTCAGAGTCTATCAGGGCTATCGGTCCGTGCTTCATCTCGGCAGCAGGATAACCCTCGGCATGGATGTACGATATCTCTTTCAACTTCAATGCACCCTCCAGAGCCACGGGATAGTTGTAGCCTCTGCCCAGATACAGACAGTTGCGCGCGTAGGTGAAGATGTGGGCTAAGTGCTCTATCTGCTCGTTCTTCTGCAGTGCTTGCTCCATCTTGCCAGGTATCAGGGTCAATTCCTTCACCATCTTCTTGTACAGGTCGTCGCTGATGCTGCCCTTCTCCTTTGCCATGCACAGGGCGAGCATGGACAGCACGGTCACCTGACCGGTGAAGGCCTTGGTGGATGCTACACCTATCTCAGGTCCTACGTGGATGTAGGTGCCGCTGTCGGTGGCACGGGGGATGCTGGAACCTATGGCGTTGCATATGCCGAAGATAAAGGCTCCCTGCTCCTTGGCCAACTGTATGGCGGCAAGGGTGTCGGCGGTCTCGCCACTCTGTGAAATGGCTATCACTATGTCGTCTTTGTTCACCACGGGGTTGCGGTAGCGGAATTCCGAGGCATACTCCACTTCGCAGGGGATGTGGCAGATGCTCTCAAACAACTGCTTGCCTATCAGTCCGGCATGCCACGAGGTGCCGCAAGCCACGATCACTATCCTGCGCGCTTCCAGCAGACGCTGACGGTGGTCTATCATCGCTGAGAGGGTCACCTGATCGCCCTCTACGTTTATCCTGCCACGCATACAGTTGGTCAGACACTCGGGCTGCTCGAAGATCTCTTTCAACATGAAGTGTGGATAACCACCTTTCTCTATCTGACCCAGGTCTATGTTCACTTTCTTCACCTGAAGGGCTTGCTCCTTGCCAAGGATGCTCACCACCTTCAGCCCGCCGTCCAGACGTATCAAGGCTATGTTGCCATCCTCCAGGTATACCACCTTGTCGGTATATTCTATTATCGGACTGGCGTCAGAACCGATGAAATATTCTCCGTCGCCTATACCCACCACCAGAGGACTCTGCTTGCGGGCGGCTATTATCTGATCAGGATGACGCTTGTCTATTATGGCTATGGCATAGGCTCCTATCACCTGATACAATGCCACCTGTACCGACTCAAGCAGTGACAATTGCTTCTTCATCATTATGTATTCCACCAACTGCACCAGCACCTCGGTGTCGGTGTCGCTCACAAACTGCACTCCCTTGGCTTGCAACTTGGTCTTTATGTCGGCATAGTTCTCTATTATACCATTGTGGATGATGGCCAGGTTCTTGCTCTGAGAATAATGGGGGTGGGCATTGCGGGCAGAAGGCTCGCCGTGGGTGGCCCAGCGGGTGTGCGCTATGCCTATGCTGCCGCTCACGTCCTTGTCGCTGCAGTATTCGGTCAGGTTGTCCACCTTGCCCTTGGTCTTATACACGTTCAAACTGCCATCGTTGCTCACCATTGCCACGCCGGCACTGTCATAACCACGATATTCCAGCCTCTTCAGTCCCTTTATCAATATAGGGTAGGCATCATTCTTTCCTATATATCCTACTATTCCGCACATGTGTTGTCGCTTAAATTTTTGGTTGTTATTTATTGCAATTATAATGGTCTCGTTAAACTCTGGGCACATGTTGTGTACGTAATCATAATTGCACACATGATGACCATTCGTCTATTCATGTGTGCAAATATACTTATTTTCTCGCACTTACCTAAAATGTACGGGATTTTTTATTGCCCATCTTGGCTATTAATCTTGAAAAAATGTTGTTTTTATATCAAAAATACATTGGAAAAGTGTATTATGTATGGTGTATATGCCCGTATTTAAGTGAAATATTGTATCTTTGTACCTATAAAGACAAATCCATCTACATGATAACCTTTTTTCGAACAAAACCAAGTCAAAATTAGGTTAACTTTCTATTTTCTACTCTGCCTATACTCAGGGGTTGAACTTCGTAAATCGATAGATGCAATAGATGCCGTCATCAAGAGTTTGATAAATAGTTAATGTGATATTGTTATGCAGAAAAAGAAGTCGATACGTTTTTATAAGGACCACGAAGTGCGAGCCATTTGGGATGAAGAGAAATCCCTGTGGTGGTTCTCTATTGTGGACATCGTTGGGGCTATTACGGATAGTCCGAGTCCAAGAAAGTATTGGAGCGTATTGAAAACCAGGCTAAAGAAGGCGGGAAACGAGTTGACTACACGTTGTAGTCAACTGAAGATGACTGCTGTCGACGGTAAGCAATATGCAACTGACTGTTTTGCTCAGGACGACATTATCCAGCTGGTGAGGGTAATTCCCAGCAAGAAAACATCAGATTTCCTCGACTGGTTTGTTTATAGTGATAACACCATTGACGGACAAAGCAAGAAAAAAGCCTATACACTCCTGGAGAGTGGACTGCTCGACGACATGAAGCCAGGGACGGTGAAAAGTCTGCAACAGATACACGCTTTCCTCTTTGGTGGGCTATATGACTTTGCTGGCAAGATACGCACCAAGACTATTTCGAAGGGGAATACCATTTTCTGCCTAGCTGAGCACCTGCATCGATGGGGTAGGGAATGTGTCGCTTCTGCAGCAGGCGGTCTTATCTCCCGTGCACGTGCGCCGCTGGATGGTGGAGCAGGCCCGGCATGGCGACGACCGGCCCCTGCGCCAGTACAAGAACGCCTGTGTGCTGCAGGCCCGCCACGGCACGGTGATGGTGTCTCCCTTCATCTCGCCCGACGAGAAGCAGGTACAGCAGGTGCTCAGCCAGGAGCAGAAACCCTTCATCCTGCTCGTGGACAACGGCTTCAGGGAATACTACAAACCCGCCGATGCCCTCTTCGACGACTGTGCGGCCGCCCGGGTGCTCATACTCAGCCCCTGGGACTATGATGGCGGCAAACGCCATATCAGCCGTGCCGACTGCATAGCCCTGAATACGATGGCGGAGGAGCTCACCCCATACCACTCACCATTTCCAAAAAATACTGGTGCATACGCGGGTCTTCATCCAATTCGGGGTGGAAGGCGGTGGCAAGTTGGTTGCCCTCTATGGCGGCAACGGCCTTGCCATCTACTTCCGATATTATCTCACATTCTTTACTTATCACTTCCTCTATGTATGGGGCGCGGATGAAGGTCATGGGCACTTCGTTGCCTATACCGGACACTCTGCCAGTAGTGTGAAAACTGCCCAACTGCCTGCCGTAGGCATTCCTCAGCACGCGCATGTGCATGGTGCCTAAATGACCTTCGCTGAGCAATATCATGCCGGCGCAGGTGCCAAAGACGGGCAGACCATCGAGTATGGCATTGCGGATGGGGTCAAACAATCCCAAATCTCTGAGCAGACGCATCTGTACGGTGCTCTCGCCACCGGGCAACAGTAGTCCGTCCTTCGGCCTGTGCCAGTCGCTCTGCTGGCGAACTTCAAATGTTTCCACACCCAGTCGCTCCAGCATCTGCTCATGCTCTATAAACGCTCCCTGAAGGGCAAGTACCGCTATTCTCATATCACTTGCCACGCTCTGCCATCAGCAGTTCTATCTCCTGCTCGTTGATTCCTACCATCGCTTCGCCCAGATCTTCGCTCAACTCTGCCAGCATCTTCGCATCCTTGTAGTTGGTTACTGCCTGTACTATGGCGGCGGCACGCTTGGCGGGGTTGCCACTCTTGAATATGCCGCTGCCCACAAACACACCCTCGGCTCCCAGTTGCATCATCAGGGCGGCATCGGCGGGGGTGGCTACACCGCCGGCGGCAAAGTTTACTACGGGCAACTTGCCATTATCGTGCACGTAGCGCACTAACTCGTAGGGGGCTTGCAACTGCTTGGCTGCCTCATACAACTCGTCACCGCTCATCGATACCAGACGGCGTATCGCACTCTGCATCTCGCGCATGTGACTCACTGCCTGTACCACATCGCCGGTGCCGGGCTCGCCCTTTGTGCGTATCATGGTGGCGCCCTCGGCTATGCGGCGCAGTGCCTCGCCCAAGTTCTTCGCTCCACACACGAAGGGCACGTCAAACTGGGTCTTGTCTATGTGGTATATGTTGTCGGCCGGACTCAATACTTCGCTCTCGTCTATGTAGTCTATCTCTATGGCTTGCAGTATCTGTGCCTCGGCTATATGGCCTATCCTGCACTTCGCCATCACGGGTATGCTCACGGCTGCCTGTATGCCTTTTATCATCTTGGGGTCGCTCATCCTCGATACTCCGCCGGCGGCACGTATGTCGGCTGGGATACGCTCCAGGGCCATCACCGCGCAGGCACCGGCTTCTTCGGCTATCTTTGCCTGTTCGGGGGTGGTCACGTCCATTATCACGCCGCCCTTCAGCATCTGCGCCAACTGGCGGTTCAATTTCTGTCTTTCGTTTGCCATTTTCTTTTCTTTATTTTTTGAGGTTACTATATCTTATCTGTTTCTGATACTCTGTGGGCGTCAGTCCCTTGTGCTTCTTGAAATAACGCGAGAGATGGGCCTGGGATGAAAAACCCAACTTGCTCGCCACCTCCTTCAATGGCATACTGGTGGTGCTCAGCAGGGTGATAATCTCGCCCGTGATGCGCTCGTCTATGATGCTCTTGGGCGAACGACCGGTGATGCGACGGGTCACCTGACCCAGGTAACGACTGCTCACGTTCAGTTGCTCGGCATAGAAGGCTACGTCGGCATAACGGTCGTAGTAGCGTTCCAATTCTGCCAGAAACTGGTTGTACAACTCCTCACTGCGGGTCTTGCCGTCGGCATAGTCGGCGGGCAACTGCTTCAGGTAGGTCTGGGCATGGAGCATGGCATCACTCACTTCCTCACCCAAACTCAGATAATAGGCAAGGGCTGAGGCCAACTGGTTGGCGTGACCGTGGCGACGGGGACCGATGGGCAAATCCGATGGCTCCAACACTACTGTACACAAGGGGATGAGCAGACGCTCTATCTCTCCATACACATTGGCACTTACCAGTTGCTCGCCCTTGGCAGACTGTAGTACCGGGGCGTATATCGTGTGGCGAGGCTTGTAGCGGTGCAGCATGTCTGTCAGTATCTCTACTACATCGGTGCGGCGAAGCAAGCCTATCTTTATCACCTGAGGCTGCAGGTCGTTGATAATAGCCTCTAACTGCATGCGAACCACACTACACGGCAAATCGTATATCTTCTGGATACCCAATGTGTTCTGAATGGTTATAGACGTGATGACCGAGACAGCACTGCCGCCCAACTCATGGATGAAACGGATGTCTGCCTGGACTCCCGAACCACCTGTGCCGTCACTTCCCGTTATGGTGAGTATTGTTTGCTTCATCGCGTCTGTTTTGCATGCAAAGGAATAAATATAAGCGGATACGCACAAATGGTGTTCCGCTTATGATAAAAGAAAATGCACTTTGGTAAAATAACTATCGGCTCAGGGCTTCAAACAACTTGTCTAATGCCTGGTCGGCATCGCCTCCACTCTCTTCCAGCAGGGTGACAAACTTTGAACCAATGATGGCGCCGGCGGCATTGCTCTGGGCTGACTCTAAGGTCTGCTTGTTGCTTATGCCGAAACCGATCATGCGGGGGTTGCGCAGGTGCATCTGGTCTATCCTGCGGAAGTAGGCTTGCTTCTCATCGTCAAAACTCTTCTGGGTGCCGGTGATGGAGGCGGAAGAGACCATGTAGATGAAACCGTCGGTGTGCTCGTCGATGAAGCGGATGCGCTCGGCACTCGTCTCGGGGGTGATCAGCATGATGATGCGCAGGTCGTAGCGGTCGGCTACGGGCTTCACGTCACTCAGATAGTCGGAGAAGGGCAGGTCGGGGATGATGGCACCACTCACTCCTGCTTCTACGCACGACTGGCAAAACTCTTCTATGCCGTAGTGAAGTATGGGGTTCAGATAGCCCATCAGCACCAAGGGTATCTCTACCTGGTCCTTGATGGCGCGCAACTGCGAGAACAGCAGGCGCAGTGTCATGCCGTTCTTCAGGGCACGGGTGGCAGCACTCTGTATCACAGGACCGTCGGCCAATGGGTCGCTGAAGGGGATGCCCACTTCTATCATCGATATACCACGGCGCTGCATGCTCAGTATCACGTCGGCGGTGACTTCCAAGGTGGGACTGCCGGCACAGAAATACAGCGATAGCAACTTCTTGTCGCTGCTGTTGGCGAAAAGGGTGTTTATCTTGTTCATAGCGTTTCTATAAATGTTTTCAGATGGTTTATGTCTTTCATTCCGGGTGACGTCTCAAAACGTGAGTTCAGGTCTATGCCTATGCACTGGGGATGCTTCATGCTCTTCACCTGCGGGGCGTCTGACGGACCTATGCCACCACTCAGCAGGAAGGGGGTGTTGCCTGTATAGTGGTCCAAAAGGCTCCAGTCAAATTTCTCACCGTTGCCGCCCACCGCCTTTCCCTTGGTGTCAAAGAGGAAATAGTCCACTAAGCCTGCGTACTCTTCGGTCTGGCACAGGTCGGCTGCACTGCCTATGTTGAAGGCTTTGATAAGGTGATAGCCTTGCAGGCGCTTGCAGTACTCGGCGTCCTCATGGCCATGCAGTTGGATGTAGTCGAGGGCATACTCCGATGATATACGCCTCACTTCCTCTGCCTCTGCATCCACAAACACTCCTACCCGGCGGCAGCGGGTGGGCAGATACTCCGGGCGCGCGCTCACGTAACGGCTCGACTTGGGCCAGAAGATGAAGCCCATCAGGTCTATGCCCAAGGCTTCTACTGCATGTATGTTGGCGGCGTCGCGCATGCCGCATACTTTCACTATCATAGTTGTCGGATGAATTCTGACAATGACTTGCCCGGGTCGGCTGAGCGCATGAAGTGCTCGCCCATGAGGAAGCCTCTGAACCCGGCTGAGCGCAGGTGCTTCACTGTCAATGGGTCGGAGATACCGCTCTCGCTCACTTTCACGGCATCCTTAGGCAGGAGTTCCGACAGGCGGAAACTGTTGTCTACATCGGTGACAAACGAACCCAGGTTGCGGTTGTTGATACCACACAGGTCAGGCTCCAAATCGGCATACTCCAACTCCGCCTTGGCATGCATCTCCAGCAGCACTTCCATACCCAGTTCGTGCGCCTTGTCCATCAGACGCTTGCAATCTTGCTTCTTCAGACAGGCGGCGATGAGCAGTATGGCGGATGCACCGCACAGGGCGGCTGCATATATCTGGGCTTCGTCTATCACAAAGTTCTTGTACAGGATGGGTAGGGTCACTCCGCTCTGGCGGGCTGAACGGACAAACTGGTCCGAACCGCCAAAGTATTTCTCGTCGGTCAGTATGGAGAGGCCTGACGCTCCGTTCTGCTGGTAGGACAGGGGGATGAGGTCGGCTCTGCCTTCTTCCTTTATCCAACCTTTTGAGGGCGACTTACGCTTAAATTCTGCAATGATTCCCGTAGTGCTTTTAAGTAACGCTCCACGCAACGACGGCTTGGGCGCATAAATACGCTCCATTTCTTCGCGCTTATGGGCAATGATTTCTTGTAGTACATCTTTCATCGGCTTTACGAGTTGAGTTCGGCAAACTTCTTGAAGGTGCGCAGGGCTTTGCCGCTGTCTATGCTCTCACGCGCTATTTCTACACATTCCTCTATGCTCTTCTCGCCCTTCTCCAATACCTGAATGCCAAAGGCGGCATTGGCGAGCACTATGTTCTTCTGGGCGGGCAGGGCGCGGTTCTCAAGCACCGAGTCGAAGATGGCGGCTGCCTCTTCCTCCGTGGCTCCGCCTACCAATTCCTCGGGCTTGGCTATGGCAAAACCCAGGTCCTTGGGCGAGAAGAGGTGCTCGTAGTTGTTGGTGGTCACCTTGAAATCGCCGGTCAGAGATATCTCGTCGTAACCATCTATAGAGTTCACTATGCCATAGTCTATGCCTATCTTCTGATACACACTGTTGTACAGACGCATCTGGTCCAGGTTGGCTACACCAAGCAACTGACACTGGGGGCGCGAGGGGTTCACTATCGGTCCCAGCAGGTTGAAGATGGTGGGGAAGGGGAGGGCCTTGCGTATCGGACCCACATACTTCATGGCGCGGGCGAAGAGTTGGGCGTGCAGGTATACTATGCCACACTCGTTGAGCGAACGATTCAATTTGTCTATGTCGTCGGTAAACTTTATGCCGTGGTGCTGTATCACGTTGCTCGCTCCCGACACGCTGGTGGCGGCGTAGTTGCCGTGCTTCGCCACTTTATAGCCCGCTCCGGCTATCACAAAGCAGGCGGTGGTGGAGATGTTGAAGGTGTTCTTCCTGTCTCCGCCAGTGCCCACTACGTCTATATAGCGGTCGCTGTTCAGTATGGCGGGCACACCGGTTTCCAGTATGCCGTCGCGGAAACCCAACAGTTCTTCTACCGTCACTCCGCGCATCTGCAGACAGGTGAGCAGGGCTGTTATCTGTTCGGTGGGATACTCACTGTGGGTGATGCCTATCAGTATGGTCTTCATCTCTTCACGCGACAGTTCCTCGTGGTTCAGCAGGCGGAAGAGGTAGCCTTTCATCGTTTGTTCCATTGTCTTTATGTGTCGTTTATGTGATTCTATAAAAATAAAAAGTTTTGTATCATTTTCTTACCGTCGGGGGTCAGCACACTCTCCGGATGAAACTGTATGCCACGTACATTCATGGTCTTGTGGCGCAGTGCCATAATCTGACCTTCGGCACTTTCTGCCGTCACTTCTATGCATGTGGGCAATCCTTCCTTGGATACTACCCATGAGTGATAGCGACCCACGGTTATCTCGCTGCCCAGACCACTGAAGATGGGGTCGTCGGCCACTATGCGGCAGGGGGTGGACACGCCGTGAAACACTTCTGAGAGGTTCTCCAAACGGGCACCAAACACTTCGCCTATGGCTTGATGACCAAGGCATACACCCAGTATGGGCTTCCTACCGGCATAGGTGCGTATCACATCGCACAGCAGACCTGCCTCGGAGGGAATGCCGGGACCGGGCGAGAGAATGATCTTGCTGAAGGGCTCTAGTTCTTCCATGCTAAACTGGTCGTTGCGCAGTACGGTCACTTCCGCTCCCAACTCCTTTACCAGATGACTCAGGTTGTATGTAAACGAGTCGTAATTGTCTATGATGGCTATTTTCATAATGTCTCTGCTTTTTCTATGGCTCTCCTCAGAGCACCTAATTTGTTGTTCACTTCTTGCAGTTCATATTCTACGTCGCTCTTGGCCACTATGCCGCCACCTGCCTGAAACCACAACTCGCCGTTGCGAGATACGAAGGTGCGGATGGTGATGGCTTGGTTCAGACTGCCGTCCAGACCTATTATGCCTATGCAGCCGCCATAGGCACCGCGGTTGTGGGGCTCATACTCGCTTATCAGTTGCATGGCACGCACCTTGGGCGCTCCGCTCAGGGTGCCGGCGGGGAAGGTGTCTATGAAGGCTTTGATGGGATCGGCATGCTCGTCCAACTCTCCACTCACTCGGCTCACCAGGTGTATCACGTGTGAATAGTACTGCAGGTCCTTGTAAAAGTCTACCTTCACTCCATGGCAGTTCCTGCTCAGGTCATTGCGGGCGAGGTCTACCAGCATCACGTGCTCGGCATTTTCCTTAGGGTCGTTGCGCAGATACTCGGCTCCGAGCAGGTCGGCTTCGGCATCGCCGGTCCTGCGGGTGGTGCCGGCTATAGGGTCTATGTAGGCTCGCCTGCCCTCTATGCGGCAATGGGTCTCGGGCGAACTGCCGAAGATTCTGAAACCGCCAAAGTCGAAGTAGAATAGGTAGGGGGAGGGGTTTATGCTGCGAAGGGCACGGTAGAGTTTGAAGTCGTCGCCCTCATACTTCTGGATGAAACGGCGCGACAACACTATCTGAAATACGTCGCCACGCAGACAGTGGCGTATGCCCCGACGTATGTTCTCGCGGTGCTCGTCGTCGGTCAACGTGCTCTGCACATCGCCCACGGGGTGGAACCCATAGGCTTGCACGCTCTGCTTGTTCATCGCCTTCAGTATGTTGTCCACATCGGTGGCTTCGCCTAGGGTCACCACGGTCAGCATGTTGTTGTGGTGGTCAAATTCTATCACTGTCTTGTACAGTATGTACAGCAGGTCGGGGGCGTCGTTCTTCGCCTGGGTCTCGTCTTTCACTGCTATGTCCTCGAAGTATCTCACGGCATTGAACGAGGTGTAGCCAAACAGTCCGCACACCTCGCTGTGCTCGCCGCTCACTTCTATACGGTCGGTCAGAGCATGTATGGCGCGGTCGGTGGTGTACTGCCTGTTCACATGTTCACGCTCGCGGCTGCCGTCGGGGTAGGATATGGAGGCTTCGCCGTGAGCCACGGATACACTGGCTATGGGGTTCAGACCGATATACGAGCGCGAGTTGTTGGCATCGTGATAGTCGCTGCTCTCCATCAGCGCACTCTGGGGGTATAGGTCGCGCAGACGCATATACACGCCTACGGGGGTGTGCAGGTCGGCAAGTATGGTCTTGCTCGTGGTGGTATACTTAAAAGTTTCCATATTCTTTTGCCATTTCTTTATTTTTCAAATAGGTTTCTACATCCTTGTCGCCGCGCCCGCTCACGGTCAGCACTACCACATCTTCTGGCTTGAACTGCAGTTTCCTCAGGGCTGCTATGGCATGGGCACTCTCTATAGCGGGTATTATGCCTTCCATGCGGGTCAGTTCATAGCCGGCATATATGGCTTCGTCGTCGTTGATGCTCAATACCTGGGTGCGCCCCTCCTTGGCCAGATGGCAATGCATGGGACCCACTCCGGGATAGTCCAGACCTGCCGATATGGTGAAGGCCTCTTGTATCTGTCCGTCATCGTCTTGCATCACCAGCATCTTGGCTCCATGCAGTATGCCGGGGGTACCCTTGTGTATGGTGGCTGCTGTGTGGTCGGTCTGCCAACCATGACCGCCTGCCTCTGCCAATACTATCTTCACACGCTCATCGTCTATGTAGTGAAAGATGGTGCCGGCGGCATTGCTGCCACCACCTATGCAGGCTATCAGATAGTCGGGGTGGTCGCTACCTATCTTCTCTTCCAACTGCCATTTTATCTCCTCGGATATCACGCTTTGCATACGTGCCACAAGGTCGGGGTAGGGATGAGGACCCATCGTCGAACCCACTATGTAGAAGGTGTCGGCGGGATGACAGCACCAGTCGCGTATGGCCTCGCTACAGGCATCGCTGAGGGTCATGTTGCCGGTACGCACGGGGTGCACCACGGCTCCCAGCATCTTCATCCTCTCTACATTGGTGTGCTGACGCTCCACATCGGTGGCACCCATGAATACTTCACACTTCATGCCCATCAGGGCACATACGGTGGCGGTGGCCACACCGTGCTGACCGGCACCCGTCTCGGCTATGATACGGGTCTTGCCCATGCGCTTGGCCAGGAGTATCTGACCGATGGTGTTGTTTATCTTGTGCGCACCCGTATGGTTCAGGTCTTCACGCTTCAGATACAACCTACAGCCGTAACGCTCACTCATTCGCTTGGCATAGTACAAGGGTGAGGGCCTGCCCACATAGTCCTTCAGTAGGGCGTGATATTCAGCGCGAAAATCTGCCGACTCTATTATGGGCAGATAGGCAGCCTGCAAATCGTGCACGCACTTGTACAGTATCTCTGGTACGTAGGCACCACCAAACTCTCCGTAAAATCCATTCTCGTCTGCTTGATATCTCATATCCTTAAAAATTATGTGTCATGTTACAAAAAAAATTGAGAGGCCTCTCGTAAGAACGAATGGCCTCTCACTTGTCGCTATATGTGCAAATCAGGTACACGGCTATCTTCTCACGATTTCTTCAACCCTGAGCGCCACCACCAATTTTTCTGCGTATTCTTCATCATCGTATGTGTCGTTTCTTGTTTTCGGCGACAAAATTACCTCTTCTCTTTCGTTCTTGCAAATTTTTTCACCGTTTATTTTAAAAATGACGTAATTTTCTTGTTTTTCTTAATTCTTTGACGTGTTTTTCACCATCGTTTGTACTGCTTTTGTGGCTTAATGCACCACAAAATGTTCAAATCATACTGCATCTAAGGTTCCCATCATGGCGTTTATGGAACAATTATGGAACAATTAACTCACTGACCTCTGGCATAACTGCTGATAGTCAGTAGGCTTGCTTGTTCTATTATCAATCTTGATAAGATGAATACCTAATCCCCATGAAATCACTCAGAAACTCAATGGTAGTAACATTGATTAAGGTCTGTAAGTCCTTCTTTGTTTTAGTACTACAAGACTTTTATTGCTTCTTCATAAAGTTTAGGTATATCTTTAGTTTTGATTCTAAATTTGGTTCCGTGGTTGTGACCTGTTCGTGCATCAAAATCAACATAGACAATCCCGTTTTCTATGGCTTCAATAAATCTTTCTTTATCAACTTTCTTTAGCATAAGAACATTGTTGTAATGAAAATATCGATTTCCACCTTCGCACTTGGTTTCGGCCTGGACAAAGAACCAATTGATGAGTTTTGTACCAATCTTTGTATATAAATCGTTAAATCCCCAATATGGCAGAATAGGTAATGCGCCCAAACCTGCTTTCTTTTTAACTTCCTTCAGCCATTCTCCATGGACAGACTAAGCCAACCGTATTTAGGCAGGAGCATTTCAGGAACAAGTTTCGCAACTCGTATGGCATGTTGTCGTCGTATGTAGCATAACCATTGATGAGAACTGCATTAGACCACTTGCCGCCCCGCCCATCTTTCATCCCGTTTCCTGTCGAATTTTTCAGATTATACGGAGGCGAGGTTACGATAAGATCAACTCATTTATCTGGGAGTCTGCGCATACCCTCAAGACAATCACAACATTGTATCGTATTTATGTATTTTCCTATATCAACTTTATTCATTTAATATCTGCAATTTTTATTTATTGAGTATAAAGTTATATATTTTTATTGTTTTGCGTACCGCAGAAATGAGAAATCTGTTGCTATTTCATGATTTTTATCTTATTTGTTATCTCCAGTTATCCCAACCAGTGTCCCAAATAACTCAATTATTAAGATATATTTTTGATACACTTTTACCTTTCTTGGCGAAAAGGGAATTATTTACTACCTTTGCCTCTGTTATGGTTTATGTCAATAGCGATATACAACAGTTCGACCTCTCCGCTGCTCTGCACCTGCTCTCTCCGCAGCGCAGGGCATATGTGGCGCAGTTTCGCTTGGAAAGGGACAGGAAACTCTCTGCCATGGCATATCTGCTCCTTTGTAGGGCTCTGCGGGAGGAGTACGACATTCGACAACTGCCGCAATTTGAGTTTGGACCACATGGCAAACCGTTCATGCCACAGTATCCAGATATTCATTTCAATATCAGTCACTGCAAAGATGCGGTGGCATGCGTGGTCTGCCAATCTCCCGTGGGTATCGATGTGGAGAGTGTGAGTGAGTATGATGAGATACTACTTCATGGCACGATGAACGCAAACGAGCAGCAGCAAATACTTCTCTCCACACGTCCCGACGTGGAGTTTATGCGCCTGTGGACTCAAAAGGAAGCGGTGCTCAAGTACAAAGGACTGGGACTCGTCGACGACATGCACTCTGTGCTCTGCGATGCCTCTCTTTCTCTCGCCACTACTGTCGCCGACGACTTGCGTTTCGTCTATAGTGTCTGCTATGCACCTCACGGTGGACTGAGTTATGAGTGTGCAGGTGCAAATAGACAAAAATATGTGAAATGACATTATAAATACTTTTTTTGTGTATCTTTGCAATCAAAACAAGTACTTATCTCACAAAATGAAGAAATACAAACGATGGCTGATGATGGCGCTGCTCTGCCTCTGCTGCATTGCCAGGGTCTATGCTAATTCCGAGGACAATACTACTATTGTGCTTACACCACACTGGACGGCTCAGGCGCAATTTGCCGGATATTACGTGGCTGAAGCAAAGGGCTTCTATCGCAAGGCAGGGGTCAACGTGCGTATCGTACACCCTACTGCCACTCTCTCGGCGTTCGACCTGCTGCGAAGTGGCAAGTGCCAAGCCTCTACCATGGCTCTCAGCCAAGCACTCGAAAATGTCGATGGGGGAATACAACTGGTCAATATACTACAGACTTCTATGAACAGTGCCCTGGTCATTGTCTCTGCAAGAAAAAAAAATCCTATCACACAGAAAGGGGCAAGAGTGGGCGTCTGGGTTTCAGGGTCTAGGCAAATCGCGCTGTGCATGAGCGTGAAGGAACATCTCAACTACCGGTGGGTGAAACTCGCTCAAAACATCAATCTGTTCCTCACTGGCGCTCTTGATGCCATGGTGATAAAAAGTTTCAACGAATACTACCAACTGATGCAGGTAGGATTTAATCTGAAGGAGAAATATTTGTTCCGCTTCAGCCAGCACGGATATAATATCCAGGAGGACGGTCTTTATATGACTCGCCAATTCTATTCCAAACATACGCAACTGGCAAATAAATTTGCACAAGCCAGTCGACAGGGGTGGGAATGGGCTGCAAAGCACCCCGAGGAAACTCTGGATATAGTGATGCAGTATGTGAATAGAGACAATATCGCTACCAACCGTATCATGCAGAGATTTATGCTCAATGAGATACTCAAACAGCAGATAGACTGCCAATCAGGGAAAAGGGAGTTCAGACTCAGACAAGACATGGTGGAAATGGCAAGCCAACTCATGTACAGTTGTAAATTGCTGAGCAGACCCATCTCTTACAATGAACTCGTATACAACCTACAACCACTGAAACACTAATACCTGATGTAAGTGAAAAGATTAGTACACTATGTAAAAAGCAAACTCTCCATCAAGGTCAGTCTCTGGGTGGTGATGTTCGCAGCAGTCATCTTCATGGCGGCTCTCGGATTCTTCTTCGTAGAGGTGAGCAAGACGGTGCACATAGAAGCGGTGACCAGAGCATCGAAGGTGCTCGACAATACTTGCCTTAGGGTGGAGGGAATACTCAATAGGGTGGAGGTGGCAAATAATATGACTTGCTTGCTGGCTCAAAGACATATCAATGACCCCGACTCAATGATGGTATACTGTCAAGGAATGCTGAAAAGCAATCCCGATTTCTACAATTGCTCCATAGCGTTCGAACCATACTATTTCGAAGACAAAGGAAAATATTTCTCGGCATACTCCAGACGCGCCGGAGATAGCATAAAAACTATGCAGGGTGGTAGCGATAGATACCAGTATTTCTATATGGACTGGTATCTGTCACCTAAACTGCTCGACAGACCGTGTTGGACTGATCCGTATATCGAGGTGGACGTGTCAACCAATACCGGGTATATGGTGACAAGTTACTGCCAACCGATAAAAGACAATAATGGAGAATTCGTCGGTGTGGTCAATACAAGTCTATCGCTCAACTGGCTTTCACATACTGTATCACATACAAAACCTTATCCCAATTCATACAGTTTCATGATAGGAAGGGGAGGCACTTTCTTGGTACACCCTGATTCTACCAAAATCACCCGATATACTATCTTTACCGAGACACTCGAAAATCCCAACGAGGAGGTCACCGAATTGGGATATGCTATGCTCAGAGGCGAAGAGGGGATGAAGCAAATGATGGTGCGCGGAGAAGACTGCTATGTGTTCTATAAACCGCTCGGAAATACAGGATGCAGTATGGGTATCGTCTGTCCGGTAAGCGACATCTTCGGAGCATTCAACAACCTCAGGCAGATAGTCATCCTTATTGTGCTCGGTGGTTTGTTCCTAATGCTATTCTTCTTCATACGTATCATCACAAAGGAACTGCGACCGCTACGAAGACTGGCTGTAGAGGCGGAAACTATAGCATCGGGACAGTTTGATACAAAACTGCCCAATCTCAACCGCATCGACGAAATAGGACAACTCAGCCACTCTTTCAGCGATATGCAAGAGTCGCTCATCGAACATATACTGGAACTCAAGGAAACCACGGCACAGAAGGCTTCGATAGAAAGCGAACTCAGCATCGCCAGACGTATTCAGATGAGTATGCTGCCAAAAGAGTTCCCACCGTTCAACGACTGTCAGGAGATTGACGTGTATGGACAACTCACTCCGGCAAAGGCGGTGGGCGGTGACCTCTACGACTTCTATGTCAGAGACAGAAAACTCTTCTTCTGCATCGGCGACGTTTCTGGTAAAGGGGTGCCGGCTTCGCTGGTCATGGCGGTCACCAGGACGCTCTTCCGTAATGTGTCGGCACACGAGTCGAAACCTGAGAGTATAGTCAGCCAAATAAACAACGGTATCGCTAACGATAATGAGGTGAATATGTTTGTCACTCTGTTTGTCGGTGTGCTCGACCTCAACAACGGACAACTGGATTATTGCAACGCTGGACACGACGCTCCGCTCATCATCAATGGCTACGGTGAGAAGGTGGAGTTTATGACGGTGAAATCCAATATGCCGGCAGGGGCTTTCTTGAACAGGAAGTTTGTCGCTCAAAATATGAAAATCAACAACGGCGCTCTCATCTTCCTGTATACCGATGGACTGACAGAGGCTAATAACATCAAGGGTGAACTATATGGGGTGGAACGTGTGGTGGATACTGCACAGCATGCTGTCGACTCCGCACTCACCCAACCACGTACCTTCTTAGAGACTATCAATACTGCGGTGAGGCTATACGTGGGCGAGGCGGAACAGAGCGATGACCTCACTATGCTGGCTATCAGATACGAAATACCCCACGACGACTGTGAAAACGCGTTCTCAATCTCTCTGCCAAACGATGTGAAAACGGTTCCTACACTTAGTAAGTGTATTGATAAATTGGCAGAGAAAAACAATATTGATAAAGAGGTGGCAGGGGATATGAAACTGGCGATGGAAGAGGCGGTGGTAAATGTCATGTCCTACGCATATCCCAAGGAAATACAGGGAATGGTCTATATCGAAGCAAAGGTGGAGGGACAGTGGGTTACGTTCGTCATCAGCGATTCGGGAAAACCATTCAATCCGCTTGAAAGAAAAGATCCCGACATCACTCTCCCAGTGAAAAAAAGACCAATAGGAGGACTGGGCATATTCCTCGTCACTCATATTATGGACGATGCTTCATACCAGTGGAAGGACAACAGGAATATTCTTACCTTAAAGAAAAAAATATCCTGAAAAAGATAATAAATAACTCATTTAAATATTTGAAAAGTATGATTTTTGACGTGAAAGAACTAAATGGTGGGATGTTCGCCACAGTGAGCGGAACTCTCGACACGGCTGCCGCTGAAAAGGCACAACAGGAAATACAACCGCTGATAGACAATGCTGACAAGGTCATCACTCTCGACCTTGCCGCTCTCGAGTATATCAGCAGTTCCGGACTGCGGCTGCTGCTATCTGTCATCAAAGCCACTGATGCCAAGGGTAGCAAGGTTATACTAAAAAATATACCCGCAAATATTAACAAAGTGCTCACTATGACCGGATTTATCGAACTCTTCGAAGTGGCATAGCGTCTCAAGAATTAACCTCATAGGGGGAGGCTTGCCTCCCCCTATGAGGTCTCTACACGTATTCACCGCTGCTCACTTATACAGGTAGCGCTTGATGGTGCGCTTGGCGGTCTTCTCAAACTCTTCCTCGTGTATCTCTATATGGTGGATGTGCTCGTAAGAGGGTACAAGTTCGTTTACGTCTACCGTGTTCAGTTTCATGATATTCTCTATATGCTCGTCGGTCAAGCCTAAGGAGCGCGCTTCCTTGTAGTCGGGATGAACCAAGGCTACCAACTGACCATTATTACGCTTTACCACGATACTCTCTTGCACCAACAGCATGGTGTCGAGTACCTGCTCTATCTCCTCCGGGTATATGTTCTGACCGTTTGCACCCAACAGCATGTTCTTCTTCCTGCCCTTTATGTAGAGATAACCCTCTGAGTCGATTACTCCGTTGTCGCCAGTGTGATACCAACCATCGGCATCCAGGGCTTCGGATGTAACTTGGGGGTTCTTGTAGTAGCCGGTCATGGTGTTTACTCCACGTGTCAGTATTTCGCCGGGGATGTTGGCGGCATCACTGCTGTCTATACGTATCTCCATGCCTTTCACACTCTTGCCACAGGTGCCAGGGTGGTTCTTCTTGTCCATCAACACGGTTATCAGAGGGGCACACTCGGTGGCTCCGTATACCTCGGAGAGTGGAAAACCGTAAGAGAGGAGGAGTTTGCTCACAGAGGGGTTGAGGGCTGCACCGCCAGTCACTATATGCTTCACCCTGCCACCCAGCACTTTCATCAGACGGTGATGTAGATAAGAACGTACCAGAGCACCCACTATTGGCCATTTGGAGGCTGACTCTAAACCAGATTTCTTTATCATTGGGATGAGTTTCTGCTTGGTCAACTTGTCTATGACCAACGGCACTGACATTAGCACGCGTGGACGTATCTGTGACAGTGCTTGGACAAGGACGGTGGGAGAAGCCAACCTACCGAGGAAGGTGACATGGCAACCGGAGAGGAACGGACAAATCAACTCCAGGGTCAGACCGTACATGTGGGCAAGGGGGAGGATGGAGAGATGGGGGGTGCCTTGTTTCACCACCTTGCCAAAGTTATCAAGAAAACTCTCGTAGTTGCCTATGAAGGCTCTATATGGCAGCACCACGCCTTTCGAATTGCCTGTGGTGCCGCTGGTGTAGTTTATCATGCACATACTCTCACCACTGGATTCTGCTGCATATTCTATCTCTTCCGGATTCATACTCATGGATACAGGCTCACGAAGGTTGTCTATGATGATGCGTTGCCTTATTTGTGACATTTCAAAACTCCCTAATGTGTTGTCTATGGCATGAGATACGAACAGCAATTTCGATTCGCTGTGGTCTACAAGGTTCGCTATCTGACTCGGGGTGAAATTTGTCAGTATCGGCACCGCTACGGCTCCGTAGGTCATCACTGCCATGAAGGCTACAGACCAACGGGCACTGCCTATCCCACACAGGGCTATGCGGTCGCCACGACGGATGCCATGTTCTCGAAACAACTCATGACAATGGTGGATGATGTGCGCCACGTCGGCATAGGTGAAATCGTCACCCTGGTAGTCGGATAATGACAAATCGTTCCATTGTACACGTATGCGCTGCTCTATCAATTTGATAAGTGATGCTTTCTTCATGGTGAGGGGATATCGGGTTTAGCGGGTGTAGTAAAAGTCTAATATCCTGTTGCGTATCAACAGTTCGTACTTGGCCTGTACGGCATCCTGTTGGGCCTTCACGTATTTCTGACGGGCCTGAGTCAGGTCGAAGATGTTCGAACGGCCTTCCTCAAAGAGTATCTCTTCATACTCCAGGCTGATCCTGCTGGCTTCGCATGCCTTGAGGGCTGACTCTTGTTTCTGACGTGCCACCGTGGCGTTGTAATAGGCGGTCTGGATGTCCTGACGCAACTTCAGTTTGGCATTCTCCAGGTTCAGTTGCTTTATCTCTATCTCCTTGGCTATCTGGTTCACGCTGTTGCGGGTCTGGAAGCGATTGAAGATGGGGTAGGTGAGGGTCACACCAATTATCTCGCCACGGTTGCTGTCCAACTGTCTGCCGAAACTGCCCAGACTTGGCTTGTCGAATATGTTGTAATAGCCGGTGCCTATGCTACCCATTAGGTCCAAACGGGGCAGATAGTCGGCTTTCTGCACTTTCAGCATGTATTCGCTCTGGGTGATGTCGGCCTGGGCTGCCACTATAGAGGGCCAAGTGGTGATACTCGACTCGTAGATGAACTGGGCACTGCCAGGCGATGCGGTGGATAGCAGACCCAATCCCGCTTCGTCTTCTTCTATCAGGAAATTCTCTACATCGGGCATGTTGAGTATGTGGGCAAGGGTGATGAGTGACAGTGTGTACTGACCCTCATCGCTCACAAGCACATGCTCGTCGGCTGCCAACTGTGCCTCTGCCTCTGCCAACTCGCTGCGGGGACGCTTGCCTTCGCTCACCCTGATGGAGGCTCGCCGCACCATCTCTCTGCTCGTCTCTACCTGCTTGCGCGATACATCGGCCATGCCTTTGTAGTACAGACATTGCAGGTAATAGGTTGATACCTGTATGGAGATGTCTTTCTTGGCGGCTTCCAAATTGGCACTCGCCGAAGCCAGTGAGTATTGGTCGGCTTTTATCTGATTCTTTATCTTGAAACCGTCAAATAGGGGCATGGTGGCTCGTACCATTCCCGTGGTGGCACTACCACCCTCGGACATGCTCACACTGCCGCCACCAGATGCGGAGGCGGGGGACTCGAAACCAAACACGTGGGACAACTCTAAACTCACTTCGGGCAACCACGCATTGCGAGAGGTGTTTAGAGCTATCTCATGCTGACTTATCTGAAGGGCTCGCTGCTGTACGTCGATGTTGTGCCTGATGGCGTAGTCTATACACTCATTCAGACTGTAACGGTGCTGGGCACTGAGGCTCACCGACAAGGTCAGAAAGAATATTGCTGCGGTTATAATCTTGTGTGTCATGATGTTCTCTCGGTTTATTTCTTGTTTCCACGCAGATGCATGCTGCCGTTGATGCCGTCTTTCACTTCCACGTAGATGCCATCGCTGATACCTACCTTGACAGGCACGCGCTCCCACTGCTGTGAGGTGGAGTCTTTGGGGGCGCTGGTGAGTTTGTACACATAGGCGGAGTCGCCTTCAAACGTTACTGCCGACTCTTCTACAGTGAGCACACCGTGGTGCTGCTCGGTCACTACACTGGCATTCACGCTGTAACCGGAACGTACCACTATATTGGCGGGTATCACCGTCGATGCCCATATCTCAAACTGTGTGATGCCGTTGTTCTGCACTCCCTCGGGCGAGATGTATTCCAACGTGGCTGGTATCTTCGTGTCTTGCATGGCACCGAGTATTAGGGTGGTAGACATGCCTACTTTCAGACGCGCTACCTCTGTCTCGTCTATGTTGCCCTTAAACAGCACGTCGCTCATGTCTGCTACGGTGCATATCGTGGTACCGTCGGAGAATGTACTGGTGGCTGATACTGATGAACCTTCTTTCACTGGAACACTCATCACCATGCCGGCCATAGGGCATATCACGCGGGTGGTGTTGATGCTGCCAGAACGACTGGAGGAACCCTTGGTTACTACTTCCAACTGCGCCTGGGCTGATGTCAACTGCTCACGGGCGGCAAGAAGACGGGTCTCGCCCTGCTGATACTCCTCGGTGCTGATCACGCCCTTCTCATACAAACGCTTGGTGCGGGCAAACTCACGCTGCTGCTCGGTCAACTCTATGCGCGCACTCTCTATCGAACTCTGGGCGGTATTCAGGGCGGTCATGTCGGGTATTACCTTGATGGTGGCTATCTCCTGACCCACCGACACATGATCGCCTGGCTTCACCTTGATAGAGGTGATAACGCCGGTTATCTGGGGCTTCACATTCACTTGCTTGCGGGGCTCCAACTTACCCGTGGCTACGGTACTCTTGCTGATGTCGCGCTTGGCTGGGGTGATGAGTTCGTACACCTCGGGCTCGGGCTGTGACTGCTTCCATAGAAAATAGAAGGTGTAGACTACAAATGCACCTATTAAGCACCAGATAATTGTCTTAATCACTTTTTTCATAATCCTTATATCGTTTTTTATTTTTTTTTTTATTCTTCACGTAATGCTTCTATTGCCTTGATGCCCATGGCACGCTTTGCCGGCAACCAACCGGCAAACAGACCGCCCAATATAAGTATGAGAAGAGAGGACAAGGCTGCCCAGAAGGGTACATGGGGATTTGCAAACATGCCGCCCTGCTCGGTGGTTATCATCATGTTTACTGAATACAGCCCCCAGAAACCTGCCACTATGCCTACTATGCCGGCTGCCAAGGTGAGTACCAGACTCTCGCACATTATCTGACGGATTATCACTCCTGGCTGGGCTCCAAGGGCACGACGCACGCCTATCTCCTGGGTGCGCTCCTTCACGGTCACCATCATTATGTTGGCTATGCCTATCAGACCGGCTAACAGGGTGCCCAGACCTACCAGCCACACCAGGGAGTTGATGCCGCCGGTCATGATGTCAAACTGATTGAGCACTTCTTTCATGTCTATCTCCTGAAGGGCACTGTCATCGTTGGGAGAGACGGAGTGACGCTGCCTGAGCAAAGAGCCTATCTCCTTGCAGTATTCGCCCGACAGGTATTCGTCGTCCAATACTATGTAGGCTTTGTCCTGCTGACCTATCTTGTTGTAGAGAAACTGTGCGGTGGTGATGGGCAGGTAGATGCTCTCCGACTCATCGGGACCGATGTTGACCAGCGGACTCATCTTGCGCATCACTCCTATCACACGACACGACACGCCACCCACCTGCACTTCCTTGCCCAATGCCTTCTGACCGGGAAAGAGTTTCAGGGCTTCCTGCTCGCCCAGCAGGCACACCTTCCTGCCTTCGCTGATGTCAAAACGGTCGAAGAAACGACCTTCCAATATCTTGATGGGGGAGAGTTGGTCGTAGCGTTCACTCACTCCGGCTATCGAGGTCATGTCGGTGAATACATCGGCACTCACTCTTTGCTGCTGACCTACACCAGGCACTTCCAGCACCAGTATCTTGTCGCGGATGGCACCGGGATACTGCTGCTCTATGGCATCAAA
The DNA here is from genome assembly GCA_946186945.1 of uncultured Prevotella sp. GTDB lineage: Bacteria > Bacteroidota > Bacteroidia > Bacteroidales > Bacteroidaceae > Prevotella. The sequence goes on along the minus strand of CAMHPC010000019.1, from coordinate 1,941 downwards.
ATCGTTGTCGTTTATCAACCATGGTCTGCCACGGTCCAGTCCTCCGTAGGCTATGGTGGTGGTGCCGGGGATGTAGCCCACGGCATTGCTTGGCATCTGCTTCAACTGTGAGGCTATGCCACCTCTGAAACCCATGCCGGCACCTATGAGAAACATCAGCATGAACAGACCCCAGAACACTCCAAAGGCGGTCATCAGAGAACGCCATTTCTGCTTCCTGATGGTCTCTAATACTTCTTGCCAAAAATCACTGTCAAACATATTCTTAATTCCTTTCCTCTTTGAAATATGGGCCCATTACGATGTCAGGGCATCTACCAACTTGATGGTGACGGCTCGGCGGGCTGGTACATAGCCAGCCACTATGCCTGCCAGTATCATTATGGCATTGCAACCCAATACTGCGCCAAACTGTACCGTAGGATTGTTGAAGACGGGTATCACGTCACCTATGGCGGCAGACAACAACTGTGTCAGACCTATGCCAAGCATCATGCCTATATAGCCGAAGATCATGGTGATAATCACAGATTCTATCAGCACCAGGGATACGATGTTCAATTGACTGGCTCCCATGGCACGACGCACTCCCAATTCACGGGTGCGCTCGCGTACGGTTATCAGCATTATGTTGGATACTCCCACTATGCCTGCCAACAGGGTGGCAAGGCCTATAATCCACACGAAGATGGCAAGATAACTGAGCATCTTTACCATACTCATCAGACCTTCAAACTTGTTGCTTATCACAAGGGCTTTGTTGTCTTTGGCACTGCACCCTACCAGGGGGGAGAGAAACTGACGGATACTGGTGGTCAACTGCTCGCTCTCAGAGATGTCCTCTATGCCGCTGTATGATATTTCCATCATACTCAGTGACGGGTCCTTCGGACTGTAGATGGACATGGTGGTCGACAGGGGGGCGTAGGCTCCCAGGGTGTTGTCGTTCTCGTACAGACTGGCACACTCGCCTACTACAAGGAAGGAGATGCCATCTATAGACAGACGCTTGCCTATGGCTTTCTCGCTGCCAAACATCTCTTTGCTCATTCTGCTGGTCAATACGCATACCTTGCGGTTCTCTTCCATGTCGGTGAGGTCTATGTCGCGACCACTCACTATGCGGTTGTACTGCACTCCTATGTAGCCGGGGGTACAACCGGTCAGACCGGTCTTCACATATTGCTCCTGGTGAGACACTTGCACGCTCTGGTTGAATACGGGGTATATGTCCACCACGTGATTGAAGTGCTGGGAGGCAAGCGCCTTGGCATGCTCGGTGGTCAACTGCACACGGCGGTCGGTGGGCATTCCTTTCCAAGGTATGGAGGTGTTGCCGGTGCTCAGTATCAGACGCTGGGGCATGTCCAGGTGAAGAGTGCGGTAGAGACCATGCTGCAATCCACCGGCACTGCCCAACAGCACTACCAGAATGAACATACCCCAACCTATAGAGAAACCGGTAAGGGCTATGCGCTGCTTGTTGCTCTTTATCGAGGTGAGCACCTCACGCAATAGGTCTCTCATTTCTCGTCCTTAAAGATGATGCCGTCCTTGAAGAAAATACGACGGTCGGTCTGGTCTGCTATCTCTTGCTCGTGGGTCACGATTATCACGGTCTGACCCTGCTCGCGGTTCACGGCACGAAGCATGTCCATCACTTCCTGAGTGGTCTTGGAGTCCAAGGCTCCCGTCGGCTCGTCGGCCAGGATGATCTTCGGACGGGATATTAACGCACGGGCTATCGCCACACGCTGACGCTGACCTCCCGACATCTGCATGGGCAGATGATGCCAGTGCTCTGCCAATCCCACCTTGTCCAGATACTCCATAGCCAACTCGTTGCGCTCCTTACGCTTCACACCACGGTAGTAAAGGGGAAGGGCCACATTCTCCATGGCGTTCTTGAAGTTGATCAGGTTGAACGACTGGAATATGAAT
>CAMHPC010000018.1 GCA_946186945.1 uncultured Prevotella sp. | reverse complement strand
CCAGACCCTCGAAACTCAGTTCGCCCACCTTTATGCTCTTGCCTATGCGCAGGCTTGTCACATCCACATCCAACTGCTCGGGTATCTGCTTGTAGGGAGCAGTCACGTAAATCTTGCGGATAGAGAGGTTCATGCGACCACCATCGCGCACACCCTGTGCCAGACCCTGCAGACGAACGGGAATACCTATGGTGATGGGCTTGGTCTCGTTGATCTCAAAGAAGTCGATGTGAAGCAATGCATCGGTCACAGGATGGAACTGGAGCTCCTTGAGCACTGCCAGACGCTCCTCACCCTCAATGTTCAACCTCACTACATAGATGTGGGGAGTGTAAACCACCTTGCGCAGGTCGGTAGCCAAAATGGCTATTGACTCTGCCTCGGGCAGACCGTCGTTCTTCTTCTCACCATACAGATTGCAGGGCACATAACCCTCCTTGCGCAGAAGCTTGGTAGCCTTCTTGCCTACGTCGGTACGCTTGATACCTTTTACGCTGATCTCTTTCATTTGTCTTTTGTGTTACTCTAAATTAAGGAAATAATTGGTTTGCTTAATTCGCCATCACACTACGATGTGCTCAAAAGCGGCTGCAAAGGTATAACTTTTTTCTGAAACCAAAAAACAAGGATTAAAAAAAGAGAGAAAAAATTACTATTTCTTGCAAGTTTAGACTATAATTGCTACCTTTGCAAAATAAACCTAAGTTGGACCAGCGAGTCCGGACAAACACACATAACAGATGATAAACAGAGAACTGATACGTATCAAGGTAGTGCAGTTAACCTATGCTTACTATCAAAATGGCAACCACAACATGAGCAATGCCGAGAAGGAACTGCTCTTTAGTCTGTCAAAGGCATACGAACTATACAACTATCTGCTGCTGCTCATGGTGGCAGTGACACGGGAGATGTCTCACCGTGTGGAGATACTCACCACAAGGGCACAACGCGAGGGTACACCAGAACCCTCAACACGGTTTGTGGACAACCGCTTCGCACTGCAACTCATGGGAAACAAACAACTCATGAGATACGTGGAGGAGAAACACCTCGCTTGGGATGATGACGTGGAATTCGTGCGGCGTATATGCAACATGGTGGAACAGAGTGATATATACGCACAGTATATGCAGTGCAAAGAGACAGACTATGAGACTGACCGCGAACTGTGGAGAAAAATATACCGCTCGTTCATACAGGACAACGAAGACCTCGATGCACTGCTCGAAGAGAAGAGCCTCTATTGGAACGACGACAAGGAGGTGGTGGACACTTTCGTGCTGAAAACCATCAAACGCTTCGACCCAAAGAACGGACGCTCACAGGAACTGCTGCCGGAATACAACGATGTGGAAGATAAGGAGTTTGCCAGCAAACTCTTCCGCTCTACCATACTCAATGCAGATACCTACCAGAGGTACATGACGGAGGCATCGCGCAACTGGGACTTCTCACGACTGGCATACATGGACGTGGTGATAATGCAGATAGCACTGGCAGAGATGCTCACCTTCGCCAATATACCTGTGAGCGTTACCATCAACGAATACGTGGACCTGGCGAAGATATACAGCACTCCCAAAAGCGGAGGATATATCAACGGTATGCTCGATGCCATAGCACGACACCTGATAAGACAGGGAGTGCTGATGAAAAGTATGCCTGAACGTGGATAAAAACAATTATTAATCATTTCTATCATAACAAATGTACACAGCAATGTTTATGGCAGCCGATGAGGCTGCAACGCAGCCACAGGGCGGCGGTATGGGTTTCCTAATCATGATGGTGGCTATCTTTGCCATCATGTGGTTCTTTATGATTCGCCCGCAACAGAAAAGACAGAAGGAAGTGCGCAACTTCCAGAATCAACTGCAAGAGGGCTCTCGTGTGATTACCGGCAGCGGTATCTATGGCACAGTGAAACGCATTGACATAGAGACCAACAGGGTGCAACTCGAGATCGCCAAGGGCGTGGTCATAGAAATAGACAAATCGCAATTGCTGGCAGACTCGTCTGTCATGGCAGCACAGCAATCAGCAAAATAACAGCCGATGGAGAAACCCTTCGGGCATATATGTGCCACATTCAGAGACTTCCTGTTGAGACTCTTCAACAAGGAGTTTCTGATTTTTTTGTTCTTCCTCCTGCTCAGTGGGGCGTTCTGGCTCATCATGACACTCAACCAGACCATGGAGAGGGACATAAGTGTGCCCGTAGAGATAGTGAACGTGCCTGAAGACGTGGTGGTGACATCTGAAATACACGATACCATAAAAGTCACTCTGCGCGACAAAGGGTATACCATGAGCACGTATTTCTACGGACAGGACATACTGCCGCTGAAGGTGAACTTCGCCAACTATGCCAAGGCCGACGGACATGCCGTGGTGAGCAATGCAGAACTGCAACGACTCATCAGGCAACAGTTGTATAAATCTACGGAAATAGTGGCACTGAAACCAGACAAGATGGACCTCTATTTCAATCACGGCACTCATAAAAAGGTGCCCGTAGTATACAAGGGCAAGGTGACGGCTGCACACAACTACCACGTGACAAGAATACAAGTGCAACCCGACAGCGTGACGGTATACGCGCTGAACAGCACCCTCATGAAAATCAACGAGGTGAACACCGAATATCTCAGTCTCAGCGAACTCAGTGCCAATACCACAAGAGACCTGAAACTGGAACGTATCACAGGAGCAAAGATAGTGCCAGCACACGTGAAGGTGGACATACTGGTGGACATCCTCACCGAGAAAACCATTGAGGTGCCCATCACGGCTGTCAACATGCCTGAAGGAAAGGTGCTGCGTACCTTCCCCTCAGTGGTGAAGGTGACAATGGTGGCAGGCAGCCAACTAATGGACGGCATCAGACCATCTGACTTCCGCATAGAGGTGGACTACAAGGACATAGTGAATAATCCCTCCGAACGATGCACCATACACCTGGTGGCAACACCGGCTTTGGTAAATCGTGCCACTATGGAGATAGACCAGGTGGACTACCTTATAGAGCAGAGATGACACACCATACACGCATAGCCATAACAGGGGGCATAGGCAGCGGCAAGTCGTATGTGGCAAGACAGATACAGACTATCACGGGCGAACAGGTGTACGACTGTGACAGTGCCGCCAAACGACTCATGCGCACATCCGAAGAACTGAAGGCGAAACTCACTGCGCTCATAGGTGACGACACCTACATAGACGGTAGGCTTAACAAGGCAGCAGTGGCACAGTTCCTGCTCGCATCCGAAGATAATGCCAGAAGCATAGACGATATAGTACACCCTGCCGTGGCAGAGGACTACCTCAATTCCCAACTCAGGTGGATGGAGTGCGCCATTCTTTTTGAAAGCGGCTTCAATACCCTGGTGGACAAGGTGATATGCGTGACGGCACCTCTACACGTGCGACTGCAACGGGTGGCGGCTCGCGACAATATCAGCACCGAGCAGGTGAAACAGTGGATGGGCAAACAGATGGAGCCCGCTCAGGTGGAGAAACTGTCCGACTACGTGGTGGTGAACGATGGCGAAACAGATATAATACGGCAACTGAAAACAATAATCGATAACATATAACTAATCATGCAACAGACCATTCTTTCTATAGCCGGCAAACCAGGGCTTTTCAAACTGGTGACAAGAGGTAAAAACAACCTAATAGTGGAAACTCTCGACTCTCAGCACAAACGTATGCCGGCATTCTCTACCGATAGGGTCACTTCACTGGCAGACATCGCAATGTATACCGACGAGGAAGACGTGCCTCTGATGACGGTGCTGGCTGCCTTACGCGACCTGGAAAAGGGCAAACCGTGTAGTCTCAAGTTCAAAAAGGCTTCGCAGAAGGAACTGCGCGAGTATTTCGCTAAGGCACTGCCTACCTTCGACCGCGAGCGTGTGCACGACAGCGACATACGCAAACTGCTCTCTTGGTACAATATACTCATTGAGAACGGCATAACCGATTTCGAGGAGGAGATGAAACCCACCGAGGGCGACAATATAGATGACCGTAAGGATACACCAGAGGATGAGCCCGAAAAGGTGACTGAAACCAAGGAAAAGAAAAAGTAAACGTCGCTGCCATGGATCTCACACAACGGTTTATAAACTATACTAAGTTTGACACTCAGTCGAGCGAAACTTCTGAGTCTGTGCCCTCCACAGCCAAACAACTCATTTTTGCTGAATACCTGAGAGAGGAACTGGAAAATGAGGGACTGACGGATGTGGAAATGGACGACAAAGGCTACATCTACGCCACACTGCCAGGCAATGTGAAAAAGGAGGTGCCCACCATCGGGTTTATATCACACTACGACACCAGTCCCGACTGTAGCGGCAAGGATGTGAAAGCACGCATCATACAGAAATACGACGGTCAGGATATCACGCTGTCTGAGGGTATCGTCACCAGTACCAAGACATTTCCTGAACTGCTGGAGCATGTGGGCGAGGACCTAATAGTGACCGATGGCACCACTCTGCTCGGAGCCGACGACAAAGCAGGCATAGCAGAGATAGTGCAGGCTATGTGCTATCTCCGTGAGCACCCGGAGATAAAGCACGGCGATATACGCGTGGCGTTCAATCCCGATGAGGAGATAGGCATGGGAGCCCACCACTTCGATGTGGAGAAATTCGGCTGCCAGTGGGCATATACTGTCGATGGCAGCGACCTGGGCGACCTGGAGTATGAGAACTTCAATGCTGCATCTGCCAAGGTGAAAATCAAAGGCGTGAGCGTGCACCCGGGATATGCCAAGGGCAAGATGGTGAATGCCAACCGAGTGGCGGCAGAATTTATAGGTCTGGTGCCTGCCGATGAGACACCGGAGGCCACCGAGGGCTATCAGGGCTTCTACCACCTGCTGGGTATCAGCGCAGGTATAGAACAGGCAGAACTCTCGTATATCATACGCGACCACGACAGACAACGCTTCGAGGTGCGCAAACGCTTCATGCAGAAATGTGCCGACACTATCAATTTCAGATACGGTGCGGGTACCTGCGAGGTGACTATCAAAGACCAGTATTACAACATGAAGGAGAAGATAGACCCCTGCATGCATGTGATAGATCTGGTGCTCAAGGCTATGCAGGACTGTGGCGTACCACCGCGCGTGGAACCTATCCGGGGAGGCACCGACGGGGCTCAACTCTCATTCCGCGGACTGCCTTGTCCCAATATCTTCGCTGGTGGCGTCAACTTCCACGGACCGCATGAGTTTGTCTCTATTCAGGTTATGGAAAAAGCCATGCAGGTGATAGTGCGTATCTGCCAACTCACCGCTGCATACAACGACTAATTTCTTATCCACTTAGACACGGTATATGGCTGAACTACCTACCATGGTACGCGACCTGGCACTCATCCTCATAGTGGCAGGGCTGGTGACACTCGTTTTCAAACGACTCAAGCAACCTCTGGTGCTCGGGTATATAGTGGCCGGCTTTCTGGTGAGTACGCACATGCCATATACCATGTCGGTGGTAGATGCGGAGAATGTGCAGGTATGGGCTGATATAGGCGTGATGTTCCTGCTTTTTTCTCTCGGACTGGACTTCTCATTTAAAAAGATTATCAAACTCGGACCAGGACCTGCCATAACCACTGTCACCGTCATCTTCTCTATGATGACGCTGGGTGTGTGTGTGGGCTATGCCTTCGGATGGCAGCGCATGGACTGTATCTTCCTCGGTGGTATGCTTGCCATGAGCAGTACTACAATTATCTACAAGGCTTTCTCCGACATGGGATTGCACCAACAGAAGTTTGCTGGTGTGGTGATGGGTGTACTCATCATGGAGGATATCCTGGCGATAGTGATGATGGTGATGCTGACCGCTGTGGCTCAGGGCAAGGGTGCCGATGGCAGTCAGATGCTCTTCAGCGTGTTCAAGATAGTGTTCTTCCTGGTGCTGTGGTTCGTGGTGGGCATCTTCTTCCTGCCATGGCTCTTGCGCCGTGTCAGAAGCCTGATGAACAGCGAGACTCTGCTGATAGTGGCACTGGGCCTTTGCTGTCTCATGGCAGTGGTTTCCACTCAGGTGGGCTTCAGCAGTGCCTTCGGAGCTTTTGTCATGGGCTCTATCCTTGCAGAGACTATCGAGGCTAAGAAAATCATACGACTGGTAGAACCGGTAAAGGATCTCTTCGGTGCTATATTTTTTGTGTCGGTAGGCATGCTTGTCGACCCCGAGGTGCTTGTGCGTTATGCCCTGCCTATCGTGGCTCTCATCCTCACTATCATAGTGGGTCAGGCCGTCTTCGGCTCCTTTGCCTACTTGCTCGGAGGTCAGTCTCTGCGCTCTGCCATGCGTTGCGGCTTCTCCATGGCGCAGATAGGTGAGTTCTCGTTCATCATCGCCTCGCTCGGGTTGGGACTGGGAGTCATCAGCGCATATCTCTACCCTGTGGTGGTGGCGGTGTCGGTCATTACCACCTTCCTCACACCGTATATGATTAAGTTTGCCACTCCTGCATACTCTTGGCTGGAGAGGCATATACCCAAACGCTGGATAGTACGCCTGAACAGACTCTCCGTCAGTTATTCCACTACCGACACAGACGAGCACCACTGGCGCAGGCTGATTAGAGAGATGGCTGTCTATACCGTGGTGTACAGCATTCTCACCGCTGCCACTATCTTCCTGATGCTCTCGCTACTGCTGCCCTTCCTCATGAAACTCATGCCCGCCATGTGGGCACGACTGCTCTGCGGACTCATTACACTACTCTTCATCTCGCCTTTCCTCAGGGCGATAATGATGAAGAAGAACCATTCTGAGGAGTTTCGTGCATTGTGGGTTGAGAACCGTCACAACCGCCTGCCCCTGCTTTTTACCATAGGGCTGCGTGTGGCTATAGCCGTGGCTTTCATCTTCTACCTGACAAACTACCTCACAGACTTCTCCTCTGCCATACTGCTCAGCCTGGGCATCGCTCTGGTGGCACTGATCATTCTCTCGCGCACTATCAAACACCGCAGCATCAAACTGGAACGTATGTTCGTGCTCAACCTCAGGTCGCGCGACATTGAGGCACAGGTACTGGGATTGCGCAGACCGCTCTATGAGGGGCGCTTGCTGGACCGTGATGTGCATATAGCCGATTTTGAAGTGCCCATCGACTCGCTCTGGGCAGGTCGCACATTGGCACAACTCAATGTCGGGGCTCTCTACGGAGTGCAGGTGAGTAGTATATTACGTGCCGGCCGCAGGATAAACATACCAGCCGGCGACTCTATTATACATCCACTGGATAAGTTGCAGGTCATTGGTACTGATGAACAGTTGTCGGTCTTTGCCAAGGCTCTGGAGATTGAGTGCTTCGAACAGGATGCTGAACTGGAGAAGAGGGAGATGCGTCTGCTCAGCATCGTCGTGGGCAATAGCAGTCCGTTGGCTGGCACCACACTGGCAGAGAGTGGCATACGCGATAAGTACAACTGCATGGTGGTAGGATTGGAGGAGGGTAAGGAGAACCTCTCGCATGTGGCACCCGACTACCAGTTTAAAAACGGTGATATAATATGGGTGGTAGGTGAGGAAGAAGACCTGAGGCGCTTGCAGAAGTAGGATATCAGCGCACCGCCCATTATGTCGAAATTAGGCTAATACCACTGCACTGCATTAGAGTAACTGCTGCGCTTGTCGTATTTCAGTGCATCGGTGAGTGTGGCTGCATTGCAGCGGAAGGAGAAATTGTAAGAGGTGTAGGGAGCCAGCACCACAGAGCACGACATATTGAAACAGTGAAGGTCGCGAGAGAGAGAGGCACGGGTCATGGATATGGCATGGTTCTCGAAATCATAACCCGTAGAGAATTGTATGTTCCATCCGTCGCTCAGACGTATGTTACCGCCCACGTTGAGCGTCTGGGTCACCTTATACGGATAGCGCATGGTCTTGGTGTTGAACTTGCCTGATGTGTTCTCGTGCAGGGATATGCCGTAACCGAAAGTCAGCGACCATGGCATGTTGAACGACATATAACCGTCGGCATCGGTGTCGGCCTTGTTGCTCATCTTCTTCTTTTTCTTAGCAGCATTCTGTCCACGCATGATATCATCATCGATATTGGTCTCCACTCCAGAGTCGTACGCTTCCTCGTCCTCTTCGTCCTCCTCCTCATCATCGCCGCCACCGAAGAATTTCCTTATCTTCTCGGGATTGAGGGTGTAGGATATGTTCTGCGACAGTCCTTGCAGCCTACCGAAGCGTCCGCGGCTGTATTCGGTGTGTGTGCCGATATACGGACGGCCGTTGTCGTCCAAATCATAGGCATAGGTCATGAAGGTGGCATTGAGGTTGAATGTATAACTCTTCCACCATTTCAGACGCAAGCGTACGTTCAAGTCTGACCATGGACGCTCCTTGTCTGCCATGTTGTATGACATGTTTGCTCCCAACTCGTCGATGATGCTGATCTTCTTCACACCGGTGGTGTCCTTGTCAGAGTTTATCTTCATCTCTATGTTGTTGCTTAGGTCGAAGGTGAAACTGCCTGTCTTGCCTTGGCGCGTGGTGCCATAGAGGAAACCCTGATAGGGTGAGTATTTCACCATGCTCACCTCGCCGTTCTCATCGGTCTTGATGTATGTGTCCCAAAATCCGTAGCGCTCGGCACTGAAGTCGGGGGCATAACTGAAGGTGATCGTAGGTGTCAGCACGTGGCGCACGGCTATAATCTTCTTGCCTAAAATCTTGGGGTTGGGTGTCCACATACCGTAAATCTTGGTAGACATGCCCAAGTTGAGCGACCAGTCATATACATTGTGAAAACCATTGGTGGTATCGCTCACCTCACGTTGCTCCTCTTTATCCCACGAACGTGTCACCTTACGCGTGTACATACGGTCGGTAAAATTGAACGAGGCATTGAAGTTGAGGTATTTGAAAAGCGTAAACTCTGTCTTTATAGGTATCTGGTGCTGGAAACCGTTGTTCCAGTCTTTTATAAGGTTCGAATGGAGCACCTTGCTCTCTTTGGTGTTGATGGAGTTGCTCATACGTCCCTCATAACCTATTGAGATCTTCTCATACCAACGTGACTTGCCCGAGGCATACTTGCGTTTGAAGGGATAGAAGCGGCTGAGCGACAGGGTCATGATGGGCAGGTCGATGGCGAGTGTGGTGTCGCGCATGTTCTGGGTGATGTTGGTAGAGAGGTTGAGTGACAGACCGAGGCTGGAAAATTTCGTTCCCCAACTCACCGATGAGGTGCGTAAGCTCTGCGTGAGGGCCTGGGGGTTGTACATGCCGTTGAGGTTGTTGCTCTCGTAACTTGACGTGGCGAAGTTGACGCTTGCCTTGAATGTGCGGTAGGGGCTGGCCTTGGCATCCTGATTGTGGCTCCACTGTATCTTGAAACTCTCTTCCTTCACAAAGTCGGGCATACCCTTGTCGCCTGTCTGTGAGTTCTGATACGAGGCGAAGAAGGAGCCGCTGTAGCGGTAGCGCTTCACGTAGTTGGAGGCTGCCGACACACCCCATGAGCCTTTGGTGTAAATCTCACCCAGCAGTTTCAGGTCCCAGCGGTCGCTGATGGCGAAGTAGTAACCACCGTCGCGCAGGTAGAAACCGCGCGATGACTCATCGCCGTAGGTGGGCATGATAAAGCCGCTGCTGTAATTCTTGGTAAAGGGGAAGAAACCGTAGGGTATGGCAAGTGGCAGAGGCACGTCCGCCACTACCAGATAGGCGGGACCGAACACCACATCCTTGCCAGGACGTACCTTGGCGCGCGAGAGGGCTATGTAGAAGTCGGGATGCTCTTCATCGCATGTGGTATACCTGCCGTGCTGCAAGTAAAGGGTGCCATCATCGGTGCGCTTCGATTTCTCGCTGCGCAGGAAACCGTCCTCCTGCTCACTATATACGTTGCTGATCAGTCCCTTCTTTGTCTTGAAATTGAATGAAATGGTGTCGCTCACATATTCATCACTGCCCCATTTAAACTGCGGGGTGCCTTTCAGACCTGTCTTCGAGGTGCTGTCTGCAATACCCGTGGCATGTATCATGCTGCTATCCATGCTCATGAACACCTTCTCGCTCTTGAGGTTCATGTTCTGATAGTCAACCTCGCTGCTGCCATACAGGTGGGCTGTCTTGGTGGTAGCATCGAATACCAGTGAGTCCTTGGCAGAGAATTTCACAGGTGCCTCTATGCCGTTGCTGCGTGCACGGTTTATAGAGTCGAGGCGTATGCTGTCGTCTACCAACCGGTTGTGCTCGCGTATGGCCAACTGCAGCGAGTCGGTCACTGTATCCACTACAAGGCTGTCTGCCACAATACTGTCGGGCAGCAGTGGGGTGGGGGCAGTACTGTCAGAGTCGTGCACGCCAAAAACCGTCGTCATGGCCTTGTGACCCGACGGCGTTTTTCCTCCGGCTATCATACTTATTATGACAGCGAGAATGGTGAGTATCACCCATCTCCTTCTCATTTCGGGTGCAAAGGTAGTGCAAACCGAAGACAATACAAAATGTGCTCGCACATTTTTCTTGTTTAGATGCTGCCCTTGCGAAGTATGGGTGATGTTCGACAATCCAAAATGAAAAACTTCGTTTCTCATTTTGTATTGTGCTCACTTAATCGTACTTTTGCAAGCAGTATACGAATGAGTGGACAAACACGACCACAAACCAAGAAAAAGCAATGAAACGATTACTGTTACTTCTAATGATGTCCCTTACCATAACCTGGGCAAGTGCACAGACCGAGCAACTCGACCCTCAAGGTGGACAACAGATGAAAGAGGCCATGGCAGATGCCGACAGCATCAACGATACAGAGTCAGACTCTCTTGATGCCGTGGTGGATGAGATGAGCAACCAGACCGACTCGCTGGTGGCTCCTGTAGAGTCGGCCGGTATGTATAAATCGCTGAAGACGAAGTTCATAGAGGGCAATGCCGGCTTCATGTCTCTCGTGGCATTGGCATTGGTGTTGGGCTTGGCGTTCTGTATCGAACGAATTATCTTCCTCACACTCAGCGAGATAAAGACCCGCCGCTTCATGGCAGACGTGACCGATATGGTGGAGAAGGGTGATATAGACGGTGCCAAGGAACTGAGCCGAAACACACGCGGACCGGTGGCTGCCCTCTGCTATCAGGGGCTTTCGCGTGCCGGGGCGCCTATCGAAGAGATAGAACGTAGCGTGGCGTCGTATGGCACGGTGCAGGCAGCGACATTGGAGAAGGGCTGCTCATGGATTACACTCTTCATAGCCATAGCCCCCTCGCTGGGCTTTCTTGGCACGGTGATAGGCATGGTGATGGCTTTCGACCAGATACAGGCTGCGGGCGATATCAGTCCCACTATTGTGGCTGCGGGCATGAAGGTGGCACTTATCACCACTATCTTCGGTATCATAGCCGCCCTCGTATTGCAACTGTTCTACAACTTCATACTCACACGCATAGAGCGCATCACGGCAGATATGGAAGAGGCTGCCATAACTCTGCTCGATGCCTTGGTGCGTCATAATCAGGCACGCTCATGACCACAACCTCTGTCAATATGCATACCTCGCGGGTGGCACGCATCACCCTGTGGGCACTCATGGCAGTGGTGGCGGTGGCATGGCTGCTTTTCTTTATCGTGGGATACAACCGCACGTCGCCCGACGCCCCGCGCTTCACTGCACCTCTCTTCACCGATGCGGTCATCGTGGTAGTGATGGCATTCCTCATCATGGGTATTACAGCACTGTGCTGGGCAGTGGTGAGCGGACTGCGACGGGGCGATGCTGAGTCACGCGTCACCTTCGGAGTGCCCACCGCCCGTATAGCAATGGGCACGGCAGGTATCACCCTGCTGGTGCTGCTCGCCTCGTTTCTCTTCTCGTCCACTGCTCCCATACTAATCAATGGGGCAGAATACGACAATGCCTTCTGGTTGCGCTGTGCAGGCATGTTTGTCGTCACTATAATAGTAATGCTGGCAGTGGCAGGCGCGGCAGTGGCATTCAGCGCATGGCGCACTCAACAATTCAACGACAACCGCTCATGAAATTCCGCCGCACTCACAGGTCAGTGCCTTCGCTTAATACGGCGTCGGTGGCAGACATCTCTTTCATGCTGCTCATCCTCTTCCTCGTCGTCACGTCGATGGATGTGGATAAGGGTCTGTCGAGACTCCTGCCTCCACCGCAATCTACCGAGCAACTGTCTGCCGTGAAGGTGAGCGAGGATATGATGATGCACCTGCGTATCTCTGCCGACAATCAGGTGACGGTAAACGACCAACCCATACACGCCTCACAATTGGCACAGAGGGTGGTGCAGTTCGTGTCGCAACCCGGCAAGGCTGCCAAGCACATCATTCAGATAGAGTGTGACGGACATGCCAAATACGATACCTACTTCATGGTGCAGAACCAGATAGTAAGCGGCTACAGACAGTTGAGGGATGCCGAAGCACAACGCAGGTATCACACCACCTATGCTCGGTGCGACGATGAACAGAAGAAAACTCTCAGACAAGCCTATCCTCAACGAGTGAGCGAGGTGTATACAAATGGGGAAGGAGGTGAGCCGTGAGGATAATACGAAACAGAAGGGTGATACCGCAACTCAATACTTCGTCGCTGCCCGACCTGATTTTTACTGTGCTCTTCTTCTTCATGATAGTGACACACATGCGCCGTGTGGCTCTGAAGGTGGAGTATAAGGTGCCGGCAGGTACCGAGTTGACGCGGCTTACCAAGAAAACTTCCACATCATACATATACATCGGACAGCCTATGCAGGGTGCAAAGGGTGGTATGCAGGTGCAACTGAATGATAAACTGTGCACACCGGAGCAGGTGGGTGAGTTTGTCAACAGCGAACGCCAGCGCATGAATCCTCTGGATGCGCAAAACATGATAGTGAGCATAAAGGCAGACCGCCGTACACCGATGACGCTCATCACACAGGTGAAGCAGGCACTCCGTAGGGCTCAGGCTTTGCGTATCAATTATTCCGCTGTGGAAGAAAATAAGTGACAAATATGTATTTTTGCCCTCTAAAAATGCCTACTAAACTACAAATTGTAACAATTGGTTGATTATTATTGTGCTATTTGCATTTTTTTGTATATCTTTGTAGGGCAATTTTAGAATGTATCAGATTTACTGGAAATATTTATTATGGCAAATCATTATTTAGACGAGTTGGATAGGAAAATACTCCGGCTCATAGCAGAGGATGCTCGTATCCCCTTTCTCGAAGTGGCACGTCTGTGCAATGTGAGTGGCGCTGCCATACACCAGCGCATTCAGAAACTCACTGCTACGGGTGTGCTTAAAGGTTCGCAGTTTCTTGTGTCGCCAGAGAAGTTGGGTTATGAGACCTGTGCCTTCATCGGACTGTTCCTGAAAGACCCAGAGCAGTTCGACCGTGTGGTGGATGAACTCAAGAAAATACCCGAAGTGGTGGAGTGTCATTATACTACTGGCAGTTTTGACATGTTCATCAAAATCTTCGCACACAACAACCACCACCTGCTGGAAATCATTCACGACAAACTGCAACCCCTGGGGCTTTCACGCTCGGAGACCATCATCTCCTTCCATTCGGCATTCGACAGGCAACTGCCTATACTCGATATGCTCAACGAGGACTGAACCCCTTACGCTCTTTTAGATACCAGGTCTACGAATGTGTAGGCTTGGCCATGACGCTCGTCAGCGGCATGATGTTCCTCTTTCTCTCTATGCCATTGGCTGTAGTCGGGGAAGAAGGCGTCGGCTCTGGCGGGCGTGTCGTCTACCTCTGTCAGACATAGTCTGTGGGCCAGTGGCAGGGCTTCGCGATATACGGATTCGCCTCCGATGATATACACTTCTTCATCATCGGCACAGTGGCTCAGTGCCTCTTCGAGCGATGTGTAGCATTCGCAGCCTGGCAGTTCGCGCTCTTGGCGGCTCAACACTATGTTGCGGCGGTTGGGCAGTGCGCCCTTGGGCAGCGACTCGTAGGTCTTCCTGCCCATGATGATGGTATGGCCGGTGGTGAGGCGCTTGAAGCGTTTCATATCCTCGGGCAACCAATACAGTAGTTTGTTGTCAAGACCTATGGCGCGGTTGCGTGCCACAGCGGCTATCAGAGTGATGGTCATGCTTATTGGGTGTTATACCGATACCTGGGCTGCTATGTGTGGCCACGGGTCGTAATCGGTGAGTGTGAAGTCGGAATAGTCAAACGAGAAGAGGTCTTTCACCTCTGGGTTTATTACCATGTGGGGCAATGGGCGTGGAGTGCGCTTCAGTTGCTCGCGTGCCTGTTCCAAGTGGTTCAGATACAGGTGGGTGTCGCCTGTGGTGTGGACGAACTCGCCCGGGCGTAGTCCGGTCACTTGTGCCATCATCTGAAGTAGTAGGGCATACGAGGCGATATTGAAAGGCACACCGAGGAAGGTGTCGGCAGAACGCTGGTACAGTTGCAGACTCAGTCTGCCGTCTGCCACATAAAACTGAAACATGGTATGGCAGGGTGGCAGTGCCATGTCATTCACCTCCGCCACATTCCATGCGCTTACTATCATACGCCGCGAGTCTGGTGTGTGGCGTATTTGGTGTAGCACCTGCTGTATTTGGTCTATTGTGCCACCGTTATAGTCAGGCCACGAACGCCACTGATGTCCGTACACCGGACCCAGTTCGCCGTTCTCGTCTGCCCACTCGTTCCATATCCTCACCCCGTGTTCCTGCAGGTAGTGAACGTTGGTGTTGCCCTGCAGAAACCACAACAGTTCATAGATAATGCTTTTCAGGTGTAGTTTCTTTGTGGTGAGCAGCGGAAAACCCTCTTCCATGTTGAAGCGCATCTGATGGCCGAAGATGCTGAGTGTGCCGGTTCCAGTGCGGTCGGTCTTTTTCACTCCCTCGTGTAGTATTTTCTCGAGCAGGTCTAAGTATTGTTTCATGATTTTCTTGTTTTTCTTTTTTTATCCTTCCTTATCACTCCGTTGGCAGGTCAGTCCGCACGGATGTTCAGGTGTGTGGTTGGTGCGTATGCGCCACTCCTGCGGATACAGGTTGTTTGTACGTTGTCCTAAGTGTTTTGCCAGTCCCAAGGGCTCACCGTCGTATGTCACTGTCACCCACCCTTTGGGCGTGTCGGGTGACAGTTGCGGTGCCTCGCGTCTGAGATAGCGTATGGCTTCGGCATAGTCGAGAGCCACATGTGGCATGTTGTCTTCTCTGACGGCGGTGCTCAGTGGCAGTGCGGGGTGGGGCATAGTGTCGCGTCCGCGCTGCACGAGCAGTGGCACTCCGCCGGTGAGGATATGCAGGCGTGTTGCAGCCTGTTGCCAGGTGTCGTGCCAGGTGCGTGCCACAGCGTATGTGCTGTCGCCACACTCCTCTGCCACAAAGTCGTCGGGTGTGAGCAGGTATCTCAGTGCCTCGCTGTGCGGTTGCGCTTTCTTCTTTCCGCGTTCCTTGTCCTTTTTCCCCTTCTGTGGTCTTTTGCCAGAGTGAGGCATCTGGTCGTCTTCCTTGCGTATCACGGTCATGAACAGTCCTTCACTCTTCGTAAACCCTGGCATGAAACGGTATGAGGGACCGTCCCAGTGGTCGCTCATACTGCCCAGTATGCCCCATTCGGGCTGTGTGGGCACATCGAGTGCCGTTCCACCCAGAGTACGGCATATCCATTCGGCATTGTCCTCGTTCTCCTGACGGTTTATGGTGCAGGTGGAGTAGATGAGCAGTCCGCCCGGCTTCAGTCTTTGCCATGCCTGTGTCACTATCTCGCGTTGCAGGTTGCGGCACTGTTCCACGTGCTGTGGCGACCATTCCTGCACCGCCACCTCGTCTTTTCTGAACATGCCTTCGCCGGAACAGGGCACATCTGCCAGTATCACGTCGAAGGTGAGTGTGCTGTCTGCCAAGTCGGCTGGCATATTGCAGGTCACCATCACGTCGGGGTGGCCGTATCTCAACATGTTTTCTGCCAATATCTGTGCGCGTGTCCTCACGGGGTCGTTGCATATCAGCATACTGCCGGCGGGCAGTGCGCTGCGTGCTGCCGTGCTCTTGCCTCCGGGTGCGGCGCAGAGGTCGAGCATGAGCACTGGTTGGTGTATGAAGTGTCTGAGTATGTGGTGTACGAACATCGATGCTGCCTCCTGCACGTAGTAGGTGCCTGAGTGCCAGAGGGGGTCGAAGGTGAACTCGGGGCGCTGGCATAGGTGATAACCTTCATCGCACCATGCCACGCGTTGCGGTTGCCAGCCGGCATCGATGTCGCGCCCTTGCCATTTTAGCGGGTTGATACGTATGCTGACGGGTGGTGGAAGGGTGAGGGCATCAGCGAGGGTGGCGAAGCGGTCGCTGCCGAGCAATGCCTGAGTGTAGGATGTGAAGGCTTCTGGCAGGTTCATAGTTCTATGTCGAAACCGTCGTCGTCGCTACTTTCCGTATGCGACTTCTTCTTCGGCGGGTTAGTCAGGTTGCCGTCTTTGTCGAACATGCCGTAGGTGGTGCGCAGCACTATAAACTCGGTGCGGCGGTTCAGTTGGTTGCATATCTCCTGATGTTCGGGTGTCTGTGCCTGAATGAACTCCTCGGTCAGCACGTCGCCCTCCTTCAGCCAGGTGTAGCGCTCGGTCAGTTTCTTGCGTATCACCTTAGGCTTCTCCTTGCCGTAGCCCACGGGTTGCAGTCTGTCGGCTGCTATGCCATGGCCGATGAGGTATTGCACCACGGTCTCCGCCCTGCGTTGTGCCAGTCGCTGGTTGTATGCCGCACTGCCTTTGTAGTCGCAGTGGGCACTCAGTTCTATGGTCACGTTGGGGTTCTCCTCCAGCAGTTTCACCAGTTCGTCGAGTGCAGTGGCCGACTCAGGGCGCAGTGTGGCTTTATCGAAGTCGTAGAAGATATTGTCTATCATCACTGGCACAGAGATGGATGCCAGTGGAAACTGCAACACGTGCTCCTCCGACTCCTGTGTCTCTACTATTGCCAGTTCTTCCTTGTGGTTCAGGTATCCGCGGCAGGTGGCGAGCATCACGTATCTCACACCTGGCTTCACCGTCTGTGTGAAACTGCCATCGCCCTTCACCGAGAGTTTCTGGTTGGTGCCGTCATCGCCCACCATATACACCTGTGCAGCAGGCAGTTCGTAGCCGTCCATCTCGTACACCCAGCCCTTGATGGTCTGAATGATTTCGGGTTTCACGAAACTGTATATGTGGTCGGCACCTCGTCCGTCGCCTCGGTTCGAGCAGAAGAAGCCTCTGTTGTGCGGTCCTTCGAAGGTCATGCCAAAGTCGTCGGCAGCCGAATTGAGTGGGTAGCCCGGGTGTTCTATGTGCCAGCGTCGGTCATTGCCCACGGTAGCTATGAATATGTCGAGTCCGCCCAGTCCGGGGTGCCCGTCGGATGAGAAATACAGGTCGCCATTGGGTCGGAAGGTGGGAAACATCTCGTCGCCCGCGGTGTTGATGGGTTTGCCCACATTCTCCACTCCCCCCAGTCCGGCACTTGTCAGTCGCACACGCCATATATCCAGTCCACCCTGTCCGCCGGGCATGTCGCTCACGAAGTAGAGCCATTGTCCGTCGGGACTCACTGCCGGGTGAGCGTAACTGGATAGTGTGTCGCGGGTGAGTTTCACCTCCGCTGGTTTACCCCAGGCGGCATCAGAGCGCTGACTGGTCATAATCTGTGCAAAGCGGGGGTAGGAGGGGTCTGTAGCACACTGTGTCAGGTACATAGTGCTTCCATCGGGCGTGAAGCAGCAGGCACCTTCGTCATAAGCGCTGTTCAGTCCGCTGCTCACGCTCTGTGGCTTGCTCCATTTACCCTTGTCGTCGCGTTGCGAGAAGAATATGTCGGCAGGTTTCATGCCTGTTATGCCACTCAGTTCATCGCCCGCAGCTTCGTTGCGTGTTGAGGAGAAGTAGAGGTAGTCAAACTGGTCGCCGAAGAGCATGGGTGAGTAGTCTGCGCGTCGCGAGTTGAACACGTCCATCTTCTTCACCGTATATCTGGAACCTTTTTCTTTCCATCCCGGTGCCTGTCTGGCAGAATTCAGTCCCTCGCGTGCCAGTTGGTGGTCGGGCATAGAGTCGAGGGCTGCTTGAAACTCCTGTGCTGCCTCTTTATAGTTGCCGTTTTTCAGCAGTTGTTTGCCCAGGTTGTAGTGTGTCTCGCCATCGTCCTGATGATAGCGTATCACGTTGCGCCATGCCGCTATTGCCTTCTGTGTGGCGTTGATGCGCTGGTAGCACTCTGCCATCTTGGCGGCACGTTGCCCACGCTGCGCCCGGTTCTTGGAGGGTGTCTTCGAGTATGCCTGTTTGAATTCGTTTGCAGCATCGAAATATTCGCCCAGGGCGAGGTGCTTCTCACCCCGCTTCATATTACGGTCGGCACCGCATGCCATGAGCAGCATGCAGCACATCATCACTATCCACAAACGTCTTATGAGCATTGTATCAACTTCTTTCTCGGTCTTCTTGTATCGGGTCAGACGGATAGTCTGCCTTGGCATATAACGTTTTTTCTCCTCTTTTATTGTCTGTGCTCTGTGGTTTTAAAAAACAAAGGCGGCGCCCTCTGTACCGAGGATGCCGCCGTATGCTTTGTCGTACCGACGATAGATTACACCTGATAGGGAGGAGCAGGTGTGTCGGGATATTTGGGCGACGGTCCATACTGGTTGGTGCCAGGCTGGCTGTCCTGAGCCCAGAATACCACGCAGATGATGAACAGTACGAAGTAAACCAGTGCCACCAGTCCTACAAATGTACCCATGTTGAGCACTCCCATGTAGTTGCCGTTGCTATACATGATAACCACGATGATGCTCAGCAGCAGTTGCAGGCAGTATACACCACCCAGTACCAGAGCCATGGTGCCGCTACGGCCAGTGTCGTGCAGACGACGTATCTGCAGGGGCAGAGAGCAGAACCATACGGCAGCGCTCAGCAGGCTTACGATGAGAGCGGGAACCACCGACATCATACCACGGTTGATAATCCACAGAATCACGAAGGGGATCATCATTGCCAGCATTGTCCACCAGAATTCGCTGCGACGGCTGCGACCTTCTGTTTCCTTAATACGCGAGATAGCGGTCTGAAGTGCAGTACCGAAATCCAGTTGAGGAAGTCCTTGTCCTTGTACCATAATTTTTTGTGTTTTTTAGTTAATAATAAAATATGTTATAGTTTTTGTTTTTTCAGTAAGTCTGGTCTTAGTCTTCGGGTGCGCTCCATGCTCTGTTCCATCTCCCATTCCTTTATGCGAGCCTCGTGTCCGCTCAGCAGCACATCCGGCACTCTCCAGCCCTTATATTCGGCAGGTCGTGTATAGATGGGTGCCGCCAGCATATCGTCTTGGAAACAGTCGCTCAGTGCACTCTGTTCGTCGCTTATCACTCCTGGCACTATACGCACTATAGCATCTGCCATAACCGCTGCAGCCAGTTCCCCTCCCGTCAGCACATAGTCGCCTATGGATATCTCGCGGGTGATAAGGTGGTCGCGTATGCGCTGGTCTATGCCCTTATAGTGCCCGCAGAGAATGATGAGGTTTTCTTTCAGCGACAGTTCGTTGGCTATGTGCTGGTCAAACTTCTCTCCATCGGGCGATGTGAATATCACCTCATCGTAGTCGCGTTCAGCCTTGAGTGCGCTTATGGCACGGTCTATAGGTTCGCACTGCATCACCATGCCCGCAAACCCGCCGTACGGATAGTCATCCACACGACGCCACTTGTCTGTGGTATAGTCGCGCAGATTGTGCAGGTGTATCTCTGCCAGTCCCTTCTTCTCTGCCCGTGCCAGTATAGACTCATGTACAAATCCTTCCAGCATTTCGGGCAATACGGTAATGATATCAATACGCATTTCGAGTGCAAAATTATTAAAAAATAGTTAACGTTAATATTTTTTAATGTTAAAAAGTGTAAATTAGTATGCTCTATTGTCACTCTTTTTCTTGATATTCTAGATGGTCTAGATATTCTAGATATTCTAGATTTTCTAGATTTTCTAGATAAAAAAATCATATTCTTTTTGCGTTTTTATCTCCTTATAGTAAATTTGTATCGCAAAAATAAAAATAACTGTTATGCTGCGCACTCTTTACCGCCAGATAGGGCAGTACAAACGGGCATCTCTGCTCACACCTGTTTTCACCTCGCTCGAGGTGGTGATGGATGTGCTCATACCCTATGTCACCGCCATGCTCATAGACCGCGGCATCAATGCCGGCGACATGGGGGCAGTATACATGTACGGTGGCATCATGGTGCTCATGGCATGCCTGAGTTTGGCTTTCGGCATCATCTCCGGCCGTCAGGTGGCATACGCATCCACAGGGTTCGCTGCCAATCTCAGGGCAGCCATGTACCGCAATATACAGAGGTTCTCGTTTTCCGATATCGACCGTTTCTCCACATCCGGACTCATCACACGCATGACTGTGGATGTGAACAACCTGCAGAATGCCTACCAGCAGATACTCCGAGTGACGGTGCGTGCACCCTTCCGCCTGCTGTTCAGCATCTTCATGTGTTTCGTCATAGATATCCGCCTCAGTTACATTTTCATCATCGCTACACTGATACTGGGCGTGGCACTCTATTTCATCATCACCAGAGTGGCACGACTCTTCAGTAGGGTGTTCGTGCAGTACGACGAACTCAACGCCTCGGTGCAGGAGAATGTGGCGGGCGTGAGGGTAGTAAAAGCCTTCGTGCGCGAGGAATACGAGCACACAAAGTTTGGACGCGCCGCACAACTCCTGCACAACCTCTATGTCAGGGCAGAGAGTCTGATGGCACTCAACCATCCGGTGATGAACATGGTGGTATATGGCTGTATCATTGCACTCTCGTGGTTTGGCGCACAGTTTGTGGTGGCAGACACACTCACCACAGGCGAACTGACCTCGCTCTTCACCTACGTCATGAGCATACTCCAGTCTATGATGATGCTCAGCATGATATTCGTCATGATTACTCAAAGTGCCGCCTCGGGCAAGCGAGTGGCAGATGTGATAGAGGCTCAGCCCGACATACAGAATCCCAAACGGCCGATAACAGAGGTGCCCGACGGACGCATTGATTTTAACAAAGTGTACTTCGCCTACCGTTCGGGCAGCGGAGAGTATGCGCTGTGCCATATCAACCTGCATATACATGCCGGTGAGACCGTGGGCGTGATAGGCGGCACGGGCAGTGGAAAGACATCGATGGTCAACCTCATCAGCCGACTCTACGACGTGTCGCGGGGCAGTGTGTGCGTGGGTGGCAATGACGTGCGTCGATACGACCTCACCACATTGCGCAATGCCGTGGCAGTGGTGCTACAGCAAAATACACTCTTCTCAGGCACCATCCTCGACAACCTGCGCTGGGGAAACCCACACGCCACCGAGGACGACTGCCGGCAGGCATGCCGATGGGCTGCCGCCGATGAATTTATAGACGATATGCCCGATGGCTATCACTCGAGTATAGAACAGGGAGGAACCAACCTCTCCGGTGGACAGCGACAGCGACTGTGCATAGCACGTGCACTGCTCAAGCACCCACAAGTGCTGGTGCTCGACGACTCTACCTCCGCCTGCGACAACGATACCGACGCCCGCATACGACAGGCACTGGCACACGACATACCGCAAACAACCAAACTAATCATAGCACAGCGCATATCCTCCGTCAGACACTGCGACCGCATCATAGTACTCGACGGTGGACACCTCATAGGATTTGACACTCACGACAACCTGATGAAGACTTGTGCTGTGTACCGAGAGATAGCCGCCATACAGGAACATGATGGGGGCGACTTCGACCACCCACTGTACGTGCGCAAACGCACCTCATCGGGACATAAGAGCAAGAGCAACCAGACCACCCGCGAACGGAGAAAGTAGAAACCACTATGGCAAGAACCTTCGGCATGAGAAACCCAGGAGAGCGCTATGCTCCACAGGCGGCAGCACGACACCGTGGTGCCACCCTGCGCCGTCTGGCTGCATACGTGTTGCGCCATTACCGCTTCTCGCTCGTGGCAGTGGTGCTGTGCGTCATAGTCACCTCAGTCACCACTCTCGCTTCCACACTCTTCACACGCACACTCATCGATGACCATATAGTACCGCTCACACAGACAGCGACACCCGACTACTCGCAGTTGGCACAGACACTCTTCACCTTGGCGGCAGTGCTTCTGGTGGGCGTGGCATGCTCGTATGCGTACAACCGCATCATGATACGCGTGAGCCAGGGCACGATGTTGCGCCTGCGTCGCGATATGTTCAGCCACCTACAACAGTTGCCCATATCCTTCTTCGACACCCATTCCCACGGTGCCGTCATGTCCAACTTCACCAACGATGTCGACACCCTCCGTCAGGTGATAGGCAATTCCCTGCCGCAGGCACTGCACTCACTCATCACCCTCGTCATCACCTTTGCCAGTATGGTGGTACTCAGCGTGCCACTCACCATAGTCAGCGTGGTCATGGCAGCAGTCATGGCATGGGCCACCTCGTACTTAGGCAGCAGGTCGCGACGGCACTTCCGCCAGCAACAGGAACATCTGGCTGCGGTCAATGGCTTTATAGAAGAGATGATGGGTGGACAGCGAGTGGTGAAAGTGTTCTGCCACGAACAGCAGGCGATAGACCAGTTTGAGCAGATAAACGAGGCTCTAAGAGACAGTGCATGCAGTGCCAACAAGACAGCAAACATCGTCATGCCCGTCAATGGCAACCTGGGCAACCTGGGGTATGTACTCATAGCCGTAGTGGGCGCTACACTCGCCCTCACCACCCACTCTGCCCTCACCCTGGGCACACTCGTAGCCTTCCTCACACTCAACAAAAACTTCTCGCAACCCATAGCGCACATATCGCAGCAGATAAACAGCATACTCAATGCCTCGGCAGGTGCAGAGAGGGTGTTCGACCTGATGGATGAACCCACTGAGCACGACGACGGACAGACCACTCTCTGCTATGTGACCACTGACAACGAGGGACAGATGCACGAATGTGACTCACCCACAGAGCAATGGGCATGGCGACGCCCCGACGGCTCACTGGTGAAGGTGGAGGGGGGAATAGAGTTTGATATGGTCGACTTCGGATATACAGCCGACAAGCAGGTACTCTACGATATAGTGCTACATGCCATGCCCGACCAGAAGATAGCCTTCGTGGGAGGCACGGGAGCAGGCAAGACCACCATCATCAACCTCATCAACCGTTTCTACGACATACAGGACGGAAAGATAAAATACGATGGCATCGATGTGAACGAGATAGCCAAACCATCGTTACGCCGTTCGCTGGGCATGGTGCTGCAGGAGATACAACTCTTCACAGGCACGGTGATAGACAATATACGCTACGGACGTCTGGATGCTACCGACCAGGAGTGTATAGAGGCAGCCAAACTGGTGGGGGCGGACGACTTCATCAGACGACTGAGCAACGGATACCAGACGGTGCTCAGTGCAGGGGGCTCCAACCTCAGTCAGGGCGAACGCCAACTGCTCTCCATAGCACGAACGGCAGTGGCCAACCCTCCCGTGCTCATACTCGACGAGGCCACTTCATCGGTTGACACACGCACAGAACTCATGGTGCAACGGGGCATGGACCAACTCATGCACCAACGCACCACCTTCATCATAGCACACCGCCTGAGCACGGTGAGACAGGCAGACTGCATTGTGGTGCTCGACCACGGACACATTATCGAACAGGGCACCCATCAGCAACTGCTCGATATGAAGGGCAAATATTACCAATTATATACAGGAAACAACATCACTTAGCAATGGACGACAGACAACGCATCATACAACTCAGAGAACAACTGCACGAACACAACCACCGGTACTATGTGCTCAACCAACCCATCATCAGCGACCAGGAATTTGACCTGATGATGCACGAACTGCAACGGCTGGAACAGCAATACCCCGATATGGATGACCCCAACTCGCCCACACAACGGGTGGGCAGCGACCTCAACCAGCAGTTCCAACAGGTGAAGCACCGCTATCCCATGCTCTCGCTGGCCAATACCTACAGTGAGCAGGATGTGATGCAGTGGTACGACCAGGTGAACCGACTGTTGGGCGGACAGCCTTTCGAGGTGTGCTGCGAGATGAAATACGACGGTCTGTCCATCTCGCTCATCTACCACGACCACCGACTGGTGCAGGCAGTGACCAGAGGCGACGGTGTGCAGGGCGACGACGTGACAGCCAATGTGAAGACTATACGCTCCATACCCCTGGTGCTGCAGGCAGAACCCGCCCAGGGCGAACTCTTCGCCGCACACGACATACCCTCCGATTTTGAGATACGAGGCGAGATACTCATGCCCTGGCAGGTCTTTCGCTCACTTAATGAGGAACGGGCTGAGGCGGGCGAGACACCCTTCGCCAACCCACGCAACGCCGCCTCGGGCACACTCAAGAGTCAACGCTCGGAAATGGTGGCACAGCGACGCCTGGACGCCTACCTCTACTATCTGCTTGGAGAAGAACTGCCTGCCGACGGACATTATGAGAATATGACCGAGGCACGCTCGTGGGGCTTCAAGGTGAGTGAGGGCATGCGCCTGGCACATTCGCTCGAAGAGGTGATGCAGTACATACGCTACTGGGACGAACACCGCCACTCGCTGCCTGTAGCCACCGACGGCATAGTGCTGAAGGTCAACTCACTGGCACAACAACGGCAGTTGGGCTTCACTGCCAAGAGTCCACGGTGGGCCATAGCATATAAATACCCGGCAGAGAGGGCATGCACACAACTGCAGAAGGTGACTTACCAGGTGGGGCGCACAGGGGCTGTGACACCCGTGGCAAACATGCAACCGGTGCAGTTGGCTGGCACTACGGTGAAACGGGCTACTCTCAACAACGAAGACTTCATACGCTCCTTCCACCTGCACGAGGGCGACTATGTGTATGTGGAAAAGGGGGGTGAGATAATACCCAAGATAGTGGGAGTGGATGAGACACGACGTGCTGCCGATGCCCGCCCTGTGGAGTTTATCACACACTGCCCAGAGTGTGGCGCACCACTGGTCAGAATAGAGGGCGAGGCAGCACACTACTGTCCCAACGACACCGGTTGCCCTCCGCAGATAAAGGGACGTATAGAACACTTCATAGCACGCAAGGCGATGAACATAGAGTCGCTGGGACCGGAAACAGTAGACGAGTACTACCGCCGCGGACTGATACATAATGTGGCAGACCTGTATGATATAGACATACAGCAGATAAACGGTGATGGGTCGAGGGAACGTTCGGCTCGCAAGATTGTGCAGAGTATAGCACAGTCGGCACAGGTGCCCTTCGAAAGGGTGGTCTTTGCCCTCGGCATACGTTTCGTGGGCGAGACGTCGGCACGCCTGCTCGCACGACACTTCAAGTCGATGGACGCTCTGGCAGCAGCCACTATGGAAGAACTGACACAGGTGGAAGGCATAGGCGAGGTGATGGCAAACAGCATCATCACCTATTTCAACAACCCCGACAACCAACGTATCATTCAACGTCTGCGCGAACACGGGGTGCAGATGCAAGTGGCAGAGATCGAGCAACCGCTCTCCGATGCACTGCAGGGCAAGAGTGTAGTGATAAGCGGGGTGTTCACACATCACAGCAGGGATGAGTACAAAGAACTGATAGTACGCCACGGGGGAAAGAACGTGGGGTCGATAAGCAGCAAGACGTCATTCATACTGGCGGGAGAGAATATGGGACCATCAAAGATGGAGAAGGCCGCCAAACTGGGAATACCTCTGATGAATGAGGAAGATTTTTTAAGGTTAATCAACGAAAAGGCATGAAAATCATAGTAAGCAGCGAAATGGAAAAGATGTGCCCCGGCTTCGTGGGGGCAGCGGTAGAGTCAACAGTGCAAAACTCGCTCTTCCACGATGCCCTGTGGCAGCAGATAAACCAACTGGGCACGCAATACCAACAGCAACTCACCACCGAGACCCTGAAACAGTTGCCGGGCATAGAGGCCACCCGACGCGTATACCGCGCCTGCGGAAAGGACCCCTCGCGGTACCGACCCTCCAGCGAGGCTCTTATTCGGCGTATACTACAGGGCAAAGAACTCTATCAGATAAATACCCTGGTGGACCTCATCAACCTGGCAAGCATAGCTTACGGCTACAGCATCGGAGGCTTCGATGCCGACAAGTTTGTAGGCGACACCCTGACCCTGGGCGTAGGTCGCCAAGGGGAACCCTACGAGGGCATAGGCCGCGGTGCCATCAACATAGCCGGCATGCCCGTGTATAGGGATGAGAAGGGTGGGGTGGGCACACCCACCAGCGACCACGAACGCACAAAGATAACACTCTCCACCACACATGTGCTGGTGCTCGTCAATGGTTACGACGGCAACAGGGCAAGGGTGATGGAGAATGCATGGTTCATAGAGAGCCTGTTGGCCAAATACGCCCACAGCAGTTTCAGCCACGTGTGGATGTACTCCCAGGAGCAGGGTTAGCAGCAGTTGGTCAGACTGTTGCCGCAGAGCTTTTCTGCCTCTATCCAGCCTGTGTGCTTGCCGTCGTATGTCTTCACCTTCACCCAATCACCGCGTACATCTATCGGGCGCAGGGATATCTCATCCTTGAACGAGTACACCACCTTGCCGCGCGACTTAGGGGTGGCACGCAGGTAGTATGTCTCGCCACCGTAGTTCCTCGTGCCAACACCTATCACAGAATAGTGTATCCAGTACTGGTTGTTGGGCGAGCCTTTCAGTTCTGTCTCTCCCTGGTCGGGTTTCTCGTATGTGCCGCCGGTAATCAGCCACCAGCCGTTCCTGGGCCTCTCCACAGCAAGCATGGGCATGTCGCCGGCCTCTATCCGCTCCACGATAGGTCCGCCGGGACTGCTACGCACGTTGGTGTACTTGTCAACATCGTCTATGAACACTCCAATCAACTGTGCCTTAGCGGTTGTGGCAAACAGCGTCAGTGCCAAAAAAGCGAGAAATGTTAGTCTTTTCATAATGGTTTAGGTGTTTGTTTTGGCAAAAATATAAATTTTTTCTTATTGTTGTTAAGATAAGGGAGAAAAAATGTATCTCTGCTTTCGCGAAGTTAGGCTGCACCTTAACAATAAAAATATGCGAGCATATTTTGTATTGTCTTCGGTTTGCACTAACTTTGCAGGCTGAAAACGAAAATAGTATATATGATACTTCAAAAAATAGAGCAACTGCTGCAAGAGGTGCAGCAACTGCAAGCATCGAGTGCCGAAGAGATAGAGGCCCTGAGAGTGAAATATCTGAGCAAGAAGGGCGAGATTACCGCTCTTATGGCCGATTTCCGTCAGGTGCCGGCCGAGAAGAAGAAAGAGGTGGGCATGCGTATCAACGAACTGAAGCAGACGGCTCTGGACCGTATCAACGGACTGCGCGAGCAGTGTGCCACCGCCGCTGCCGACAGTCAGGTGCAAGACCTAACCCGCACAGCCTATCCCATACCTCTGGGCACACGTCACCCACTCTCGCTCGTGCGCAACGAGATAATAGACATCTTCACACGAATGGGATTTATCCTGGCAGACGGTCCCGAGGTGGAGGACGACCTGCATGTGTTTACCAAGATGAACTTCGCAGCCGACCACCCCGCACGCGATATGCAGGACACATTCTTCGTGTCGCAGCATCCTAATGACGTGACACGCAACATACTGCTGCGCTCGCACACCAGTAGCGTGCAGGCACGTGTGATGGAACAGACACAGCCACCCATACGCATCATCTGCCCCGGCAGGGTGTATCGCAACGAGGCAATCACCGCACGCGCACACTGCTTCTTCCACCAGGTGGAGGGCTTGTACATAGACAAGAACGTGTCGTTCACCGACCTCAAGCAGGTGTTGCTCACCTTCTCGCGCGAGATGTTTGGTGCCGACACCAAGATCCGTCTGCGCCCCTCCTACTTCCCCTTCACCGAACCCAGTGCCGAGATGGATATCTCATGCTTCATCTGCGGTGGCGAGGGTTGCGGCTTCTGCAAACATACCGGATGGGTGGAGATACTGGGCTGCGGCATGGTAGACCCCAACGTGCTCGAACTCTGCGGCATCGACTCGAAGGTGTACTCCGGATATGCCTTCGGTATGGGTGTGGAGCGCATAGCCAACCTGAAATACTCGGTGAGCGACCTGCGTATGTTCTCTGAAAACGACACCCGCTTCCTGCGCGAGTTTGAGGCGGCACAATAACTGGCAACGTGGAAGCGAAGACCCATATACGTGTGGTGGCTGCCGTGGTGACCGACGACGAAGGCCGTATGCTCTGCATGCAGCGCACACGCAGCCATGAACTCTACAGCAGCGAGCACTGGGAGTTTCCCGGCGGCAAGGTGCAGGAGGGAGAGACCGACCACCAGGCACTCATGCGAGAGATACACGAAGAGATGGACTGGCAGGTGTACGTGGGACCCCTCGTGGCAGAGGTGCAACACGAATATCCCGACAAGGTGATCACTCTCGCGGCATACGAGTGTAAAGGCGAGAAACGCGAGTTTAAACTCCTGGAACACCTCGACTACAAATGGCTGTCCGCTTCACAACTGGATGAACTCAACTGGGCAGCCGCCGATGAGAAAATAGTAGCGGAAATAAAGAAAAACCGATAAATTTCTCACATTTCTACTAATTTTGTTGCAAAATGTTTGTCGGAAAACGAAGAAAGTACTACATTTGCAACCGAAATAAAAAAAACGAGAGTTATGACACGTTCTTTTGCAGCATATTATTACCGTTACTTCGCATGGCATGGTGAAGAGGGTTGTCGTATGTAGCAAACAGATACTATAAGTTACGGGTCCTGCTTCACCTTCCAGTGAGCGGGACTTTTTTTTGAAATACTATAAAGCAATGAAAGAATTCAAACCAGCCGACAGACTCAGTCTGGTACAAGAGTATTACTTCTCCAGAAAACTAAAGGAGGTGGCAGCACTCAATGCACAGGGACAGGATATCATCAGTCTGGCAATAGGCAGTCCGGACCAACCACCCTCGCAGCAGACCATAGACACCCTCTGCCAAGTGGCAAACCGCCCCGATGCACACGGTTACCAACCCACTATGGGCACTCCCGAACTGCGTCAGGCCATGGCAGGATTCTACAAGCGCATCTACGGTGTAGAACTCAACCCCGCCACTGAGATACAACCGCTCATAGGGTCGAAGGAGGGCATACTGCACGTCACACTGGCTTTCGTCAACCCCGGCGAACAGGTGTTGGTGCCAAACCCCGGTTATCCCACCTACACCTCGCTCAGCAAGATACTCGGTGCCGAGGTGGTGAACTATGAACTGATGGCAGACCGACAGTGGCAACCCGACTTTGAGGCACTGGAGCAGATGGACCTCTCGCGGGTGAAACTGCTGTGGACTAACTATCCCAACATGCCCACCGGAGCAAGGGCACAGCGACAGACATACGAACGACTGGTGCAATTCGCCCAAGACCATAACATAGTGGTGGTGAACGATAATCCCTACTCGCTCATACTCAACAACCAACCCCTCTCACTGTTGCAGGTGGACGGTGCAAAAGACTGCTGCATAGAGTTCAACTCTATGTCGAAGAGCCACAATATGCCTGGATGGCGTGTGGGACTCTGTGCCAGCAACGCACAGTTCATACAGTGGGTGCTCAAGATAAAGAGCAATATCGACTCCGGCACCTTCCGCGCCATACAGTTGGCTGCCGCCACGGCATACGACAATAGCGACGAGTGGCACCAGATGGCAAACATCGACACCTATGCCCGCCGCCGCCAGGTGGCAGAGGAAATACTGCGCACGCTGCAGTGCCAGTTCGACCCCTCGCAGGTGGGCATGTTCCTCTGGGCACGCATACCCGAACAGTATGCCGATGTGGAGGACCTCACCGAGGCACTGCTGCACCAGGCACGGGTGTTTATCACTCCCGGTTTCATCTTCGGCTCGGCAGGAGCACGCTACATACGCATCTCCCTCTGTGCCAACGAAGAGAAGATGACACAGGCCCTACAGCGCATAAAAGAATGGAAAAACAATAAATAACACAACATATAATAAACAACGATTATGGAACTGGAATTGCAACCCCTAAACCTGCCCAGCGACAACATACGGCCCTTCGTGATAGCCGGACCGTGCTCGGCAGAGAGTGAAGAACAAGTGATGACCACAGCACGACAACTGGCAGACAAAGGTTGCCACATCTTCCGTGCCGGCGTGTGGAAACCGCGCACCAAACCGGGAGGCTTCGAGGGACATGGACTGAAAGCCCTGCCCTGGATGGCACAGGTGAAGAAAGAGACCGGTATGCTCGTGGCTACCGAGGTGGCTACACCCGAGCATGTGGAACAGGCACTGCAGTACGGCATAGACATACTGTGGGTGGGTGCACGCACCTCTGCCAACCCCTTCGCCATGCAGGCTCTGGCCGACTCGCTGAAAGGGGTGGATGTGCCGGTGTTTGTGAAAAACCCCGTCAACCCCGACCTGGAACTGTGGATAGGAGCACTGGAGCGTATCAACCAGGCGGGCGTGAAACGACTGGGAGCCATACACCGCGGCTTCTCCTCGTACGACAAGAAGATATACCGCAACCTGCCCATGTGGCAGATACCCATCGAACTGCGCCGACGCATACCCACACTGCCCATCATCAGCGACCCCAGCCACATAGGCGGACGACGCGAACTGGTGGCACCACTCTGTCAGCAAGCCATGGACCTGGGCTTCGACGGACTCATAGTGGAGAGCCACTGCAGTCCCGATGAGGCATGGAGCGATGCCAGGCAGCAGGTGACACCCGATGTGCTCGACTATATACTCTCGCTGCTCGTCATACGCGACGAGACAGTGACCACAGAGGGCATACACGAACTAAGAAAGCAGATAGACGAACTGGACAACCAACTTATGGAACTCCTGGCAAAGCGTATGCGTGTGTGCCGCGAGATAGGACAGTACAAGAAAGAGCACAACATGACCGTGCTGCAACACACCCGCTACAACGAGATACTGGAGAAGCGCGGCGCACAGGGCACCCTCTGCGGCATGGGCTCCGACTTCGTGAAGGCCGTGTTTGAGAGCGTGCACGAGGAGAGCGTACGTCAACAGATGGAAATAATCAACAAATAAAAAAAGATATGAAGATACTGGTACTTGGAGCAGGTAAGATGGGCAGTTTCTTCCTCGACTTGCTCAGTTTTGACCACGAGACAGCGGTGTATGAGAAAGACCCTAAGCGCATGCGCTTCACTTACAACACGCAGCGCTTCACCACACTCGAGGAAATCAAGGCGTTCAAGCCCGAACTGGTGATCAATGCCGTCACAGTGAAGTATACCATCGCCGCCTTCGACGAGGTGCTGCCTTACCTGCCCGAGGACTGTATCATCAGCGATATAGCATCGGTCAAGACCGGACTGCACGAATACTACGAGTCTACAGGTCGCCGCTATGTCTCCACCCACCCCATGTTCGGACCCACCTTTGCCAACCTGCAGCAGTTGAGCGAGGAGAATGCCATCATCATAAGCGAGGGCGACT
>CAMHPC010000017.1 GCA_946186945.1 uncultured Prevotella sp. | reverse complement strand
GACTATAGTGAACAGTATTGCCATTGGAATGCCAGACTGTCACTGCAAGAATGGCTCAGACAAGAGGGCATACCGGCGGTCTCGGGCATAGACACCCGACGACTGACCATGCTACTCCGTGAACACGGCGTGATGCGAGGCACCATAGTAATAGAGGACTGCCATGACATGCCCACAGATGAGGGATATGAAAACGTGAACTGGGTGGAGAGAGTGAGTGTGAAGGAAACCGTGACGTACAACGAAGGCGCACCAAAACGGGTGGTTCTCGTAGACTGCGGGGTGAAGGCAAACATCATACGATGCCTCGTGAAAAGAAACCTGGAGGTGATACGGGTGCCATGGGATTACGATTTCAATACTCTTGACTTTGATGCTCTCTTTATCTCAAACGGACCCGGCGACCCCGAACAGTGCGAGACAACGGTCAACCATATCCGTACATTCCTACGTAACGAGAAGGTGAGACCCTGCATGGGTATCTGCCTCGGCAACCAACTGCTGGCTCGTGCGGCTGGGGCTACTACATACAAACTGAAATACGGACACCGATCACACAACCAACCTGTCAGAAGAGTCAACTCTACACAGTGCTTCATCACTTCGCAAAACCATGGATATGCTGTAGACGATTCTTCTCTGCCCAGGGATTGGCAACCGCTCTTCGTAAACATGAACGATGGGTCCAACGAGGGTATCATACATGATACAAACCCGTGGTTCTCGGCACAGTTCCACCCCGAGGCATGCTCGGGACCGGTGGATACGGAGTTTCTCTTCGACGAGTTCGTCGATGTGATTCTGCATCCTGACAAGAGGGACATACTCGCCACACCAACCGAAGCAAACCACCGACAGAAGCCTAAGAAGGTGCTGATACTCGGTTCGGGCGCCCTGAAGATAGGACAGGCCGGCGAGTTCGACTACAGTGGGGCGCAGGCTCTCAAGGCTCTCAGGGAGGAGGGCATATACACAGTTCTCATCAATCCAAACATCGCTACCGTACAGACCTCAAAGGATGTGGCTGACAAGGTGTATTTCCAACCCGTCACTCCTGAGTTCGTGGAGAGGATAATAGAGAAAGAACGGCCCGATGGTATCATGCTGGGCTTCGGTGGACAGACGGCGCTCAACTGCGGAGTGACTCTCTACGAGAATGGTGTGTTGGATAAATACGGGGTGAAGGTGATGGGCACTCCCGTACAGGCTATCATCGATACCGAGGACAGGGAACTCTTCGTCAAACGACTCGATGAAATAGGGGTGAAGACTATCAAATCGCAGGCTTGCAACAACAAGGAGGAGGTGCGACGCGCGGCTGAGCAACTGGGCTATCCCGTCATACTGCGTGCCGCCTATGCTCTCGGCGGACTGGGTTCGGGCTTCTGTGATAACGAGGCGGAACTGGAGACTCAGGCGGAAGAGGCGTTCTCTTTCTCTTCGCAGGTGCTCGTGGAGAAATCACTGAAAGGATGGAAAGAGATAGAATACGAGGTGGTGAGAGATGCATACGACAATTGTATCACCGTGTGCAATATGGAAAATTTCGACCCACTGGGTATTCATACTGGAGAAAGTATTGTGGTGGCACCTTCGCAGACTCTTTCAAATAGCGAATATCACAAGTTGCGACACCTCGCCATCAAAATCATAAGACATATAGGGGTGGTGGGCGAATGCAACGTGCAGTACGCACTCGACCCGCAGTCGGAAGACTACCGCGTCATCGAGGTCAATGCCCGTCTCAGCAGGTCGTCGGCTCTGGCTTCCAAGGCTACGGGATATCCGCTGGCATTCGTGGCAGCAAAACTCGGACTGGGATACGGACTCTTCGAACTCAATAACTCTGTCACTAAGTGCACTTCGGCGTTCTTCGAACCTGCACTGGACTACGTGGTGTGCAAGATACCAAGATGGGACCTCTCCAAATTCCATGGCGTGAGTCACCAACTGGGCTCGAGCATGAAAAGTGTGGGCGAGGTGATGGCTGTCGGACGGACATTCGAGGAGGCGCTGCAGAAGGGGCTGCGCATGATAGGACAAGGTATGCATGGATTCGTGGGCAACCATGAACTGAAAATAAAGGATGTCATGAGGGCTCTGCACGAGCCTACCGATATGCGTATCTTCGTCCTCGCCAAAGCCATGAAAATGGGGTATAGTGTGGCACAGATCCATCAGATGACAATGATAGACAACTGGTTCCTGAAAAAACTCAAACATATCATCGATATTGACGACCGTCTGCACGAGTTCCAGCACTTCTCTGATTTGATTTCATTTATGGAACCGCTCGAACTACTGGAGTATGTTGAGGCGCCTGAGTTTGCCGACCTGCTCAGACATGCCAAAAGGTATGGCTTCTCCGACTTCCAGATAGGCAGGGCTATCGGACTGGAGAAGGATATGAATATGGAACAGGCGGGACTCACCATTCGCCAATGGCGTAAAGAACTGGATATTGTGCCAAAGACTAACCAGATTGATACTCTCGCTGCCGAATATCCTGCCGTCACCAATTACCTCTATCTCTCTTATCTATAGGTTTATAGTTGATTATTATCTAAAATATATTGTTATGTGTGGAATAGTATCTATCCTTAATGTAAGGCAACAGACACCTGAACTCAGACGCAAAGCCCTGTGCATGAGTCAGAAACTGCGTCATCGCGGACCCGACTGGAGTGGTATATACGTGGGAGGGTCTGCCATCCTCGCACACGAACGTCTGTCTATAGTCGACCCTGAAAGTGGAGGGCAACCGCTCTTCTCTACCGACCGAAACCAAGTGCTTGCCGTAAATGGTGAAATATACAACCACCAGGAAATACGTCGCAGATATACTGGCAGATATGATTTTATAACTGGCAGCGACTGCGAGGTGATTCTGGCTCTTTACAGGGACAAGGGTATAGATTTCCTCGAAGACCTCAACGGTATCTTCGCCTTCGTGCTCTATGATGAGGAGAAAGATGAATTTCTCATAGCCCGCGACCCGATAGGGGTCATACCACTTTATATCGGTTACGACAGTGACGGCACGGTATATGTGGCTTCAGAACTGAAGGCGCTCGAGGGGCAGTGCGAACGCTACGAACAGTTCCTGCCCGGACATTACTACTGGAGCCGCCAACCGGGCATGAAGAGATACTACAAACGCGACTGGTTCTCATACGATGAGGTGAAGGACAACCCTGCTTCGGTGGAGGCTATACGGCAAGCACTCACCGCTGCCGTGAAGCGGCAACTGATGAGCGATGTGCCATACGGGGTGCTGCTCAGCGGCGGTCTGGATAGCAGTGTGGTGTCGGCTATTGCAGAGAGGTTCAGCGAACACCGTATAGAGGACAACAGTCTCACACGTGCATACTGGCCAAGACTACACTCCTTTGCCGTGGGACTGAAAGGGGCTCCCGACCTGGCAAAGGCACGACTCGTGGCTGAACGTATCGGTACTGTGCACCACGAGATAAACTATACCGTGCAGGAGGGACTCGATGCTATACGCGATGTGATATACTATATAGAAACATACGATGTCACTACCGTGAGGGCATCCACACCTATGTATCTCCTGGCGCGTGTCATTAAGTCGATGGGAATAAAAATGGTGCTCTCGGGTGAGGGCGCTGACGAAATATTCGGTGGATACCTGTATTTCCATAAGGCTCCGTCGGCAAGGGAATTTCACGACGAGACGGTCAGGAAACTATCAAAACTCTATCTATATGATTGCCTGAGGGCTAACAAGAGTCTCTCGGCATGGGGCGTAGAGGGAAGGGTGCCTTTCCTCGACAAGGAGTTTCTCGATGTCGCTATGCGTACCAACCCCGAGGCTAAGATGTGTCAGGGACAGACAGTGGAGAAGAAAATAGTGCGCGAGGCCTTCGCTGATATGCTGCCTGAGGAGGTGGCATGGAGACAGAAGGAACAATTTAGCGATGGCGTGGGCTATTCCTGGATTGACACTCTAAAGAAAATCACGTCTGAAGCGGTCACCGATGAACAGATGGCTCATGCCGCTGAACGCTTCCCTGTCAATCCGCCAAAGAACAAAGAGGAATATTACTACCGCTGCATCTTTGCCGAACACTTCCCCTCCGACTCCGCAGCACGTTCCGTGCCCAGCGAGGCAAGTGTGGCATGCAGCACGGCGATCGCTCTGGAGTGGGATGCTGCTTTCAAAAATATGAACGACCCCAGCGGACGGGCAGTCAAAGGGGTGCACGAACAGGCTTACTCCTGAAGAAATAATATTCGGATGTGTCGGGACTGCTGGTATCTCTTATACTATCACCGGTTCCGACACTTCCTTACCCACACAGAAACGATGTGTTATCTCTCTGTCGTCGCCTAAGTATATGTATCGCTCCAGACGTTCACTCAGCGTGTAGTTGTCGTAGTTAAGGCAACTGTCGTCTATCACAAGGGCATCAAAATCATAACCGGGCTCAAAACTGCCCACTCTGCCGAAAAAACTGCCTGCCGACTTGGTGGCCATCCAGAAGGCTTCGGAGAGGGTAAGGAATGTACGACGGTGATCCAGTTGATACTGCATCTTGCTCACTTGTATGGCATATACCATCATGCGGAAGATACTCAGGTCGTGACCGGCACTGATATCGCTGCCAAGACCTACGGATAGTCCCTCGTCAAGAAATCTCCTGATTGGGGCCATGCCTGAGGCTACATTGAAATTGGACGAGGGACAGTGGGCTACCATCACTCCATTGCGCTTCATCAGTTCTAACTCCTCACCGTCAGTCCATACGCAGTGGGCCATCACAGTAGGTGTCTGTCCAAAAAGACCATAACGGTGGTATGCCTCACCGTAACAACTGCTCGACTCTTCCAAACTCCTCACCGCAGACACCTCGTCTAAGTTTTCCGATAGGTGAGACTGTACAGGCAAATGATACTGTGAAGCCAACTCTCCACAGGCTCGTAGTATGTCTGGGGTGCACGAG
The DNA here is from genome assembly GCA_946186945.1 of uncultured Prevotella sp. Lineage (GTDB taxonomy): Bacteria > Bacteroidota > Bacteroidia > Bacteroidales > Bacteroidaceae > Prevotella. The sequence continues at coordinate 27,229 of CAMHPC010000017.1, read as the reverse complement.
GGGATGAAACGGGGGGTGATAATAGGACGAACCAGAGCAGACTGACTGCCATGCCCGCAGATTAGTGACTCATATCCTGAGGTCATCTCTCCTACATCCTCGGCGAGTGCCACGGGACAGTTGCGGTTCATGGCCACCTTGCCTACAAAAGCTCCCATGCCTGCTTCCTCAAACAGACGCATCAGTAGCAAAACGCTCTGGGTATGTATGGTGGCAAATACGCTGCTGCGCATGGTGCCGAAACGCCATAAGTCGTGAATAAACCGACGATATACGCGCTCGGCATAGTGCAGGTCGGCAAATTTCAACTCTTCGGGAAAGGTGTACTTCTGTAACCATGGCAGCAACTCCATATCCATCGCTATACCCTGATTGCGATACTGGGGGGCATGTACGTGCAGGTCGTTCATCGCAGGTATCAACAGACAGTCGCCGAAGTCAATTATCTCAGCATCACTCGTATCTACCGAAGACAAATCATGGTGCACTCCCGTCACTCTACCGGCAACATCTACCACAACGTAACCGTGCTCTAATATCTCAAAACGGCTCCGCTCGCGTGTAAATATGATATTTGCTCTATAGACTTTTTTCATGCATTACTTCTTGGTCTGAGTCTTGCTGCTCGATGATGTGCTCTTGCTCGAGGAAGTAGACTTCTTCTGTGTGCTGCTGCTCGAAGTCTTGCTGCTGCTTGATGTCTTGCTGCTGCTCGAAGTCTTGCTGCTGCTCGAAGTCTTGCTGCTGCTTGCCGGTTTGCTGCTGCTCGATGTCTTGTTGCTGCTCGATGTCTTGTTGCTGCTCGATGTCTTGTTGTTGCTTGAAGGTTTGCTGCTTGCTGGTTTGCTGCTGCTTGCCGGTTTGCTGCTGCTTGCTGGTTTGCTGCTGCTTGCTGGTTTGCTGCTGCTTGCTGGTTTGCTGCCGGATGTAGAAGGCTTGTTGTTTGAAGAGGTGGCTGGTTTCTTATCCGTATTACTGCTCGAAGAGGATGGTTTGCTGCTTGAAGTGGTAGTGGTGCCCGACTTACCCTCTGCTGCCACTATTTTTATCATGTCCATGGCTTTTAATTTGCCACTCGATGTGATTGTGGCACTCACTTTGTAGCGGTCTTCCACACTCTTCCCATCCTTGGTCAACTTTTGATGAGCATCGCACCTTACCAGATACTCATATTTGTCTCCTTCCAACTTACGTTTGGTAATATCCAACTGCTCAGAGGGTTGCCACTTCAGGTCTTTCACACTCTCGCCATGCTGACGTTGCATCCAGCCCACTACCTCTGCCTTGGTGGGGTGCTCGGTACTCATAAAGGTGCTCACATTGTCAGACAGGAGGTCGCGGAGTGCCACACCGTCGTTCTCGTTTACACTCTTGAAGAAGATACCAAGAGCCTCCTCCACCAGTTGACTCTCCTCCAACTCCACAGTGTTCAAATTGATGCCATACACACGCTCGCGTGCCTGAGCCAGATGGCTGCCTTTGGCATGTTCCTGCATGTACAGACGGTAGGCGGCAGAGGTGTTGGCTGACTCGGCGGCTGCCCAGTCAATGGAGTCGAGTAGGGCGGTGGCTTGCAACAGATGGGGACTGTCTGGGTAATGGTTGAGGAAACTGACCGTCAAGTCCTTCGTCTTGTTAGACATGAGTACCTGCCAGTCTCTGCCCGACTGCTTCATGTACATGATACGACTGCGAATGGAGTCGATGTGCTGGGTGGGGGCATCGCCGTAGGTGCTCAGGTAGCCGTGCATCATGATGGTGTCGTTGCTCTGTATGGCAAGTTTATAAGCCTGTTGCTCCTTGGCATGCTTCGACTCTTTGTAGAAATAGATGCTTACGGCACCCACAATAGATGCCATAACCACAGATACCAGATAGGGAGCCAACCTGCGCTTCAGACTCTTCTTGACGGGGGTGCCACTCTCTATGTCTTCTGAGTCTGGCTCACGAACGGTATTTCGTCTCCTCTGCGCTACCTGCTCTCTGCTTTCGCCTCTCTCCTCTTTGTCTTTCTTTTCGCGCTTCTTATCAGAAATATGTGCAGTCTTCTCTCCTTTTGACTCTGTTTCAGATTTTGTATCATCAGCCGTAAGTGCCGATTTCTTTTCAGAACCATTGTCGGGAAACTGCTCACGGGGTGAATGGCTGTGACCATCACCCTGCACGGATTTATACGGAGCGTGGCAACTCGGACAGAATCCCTCATCCTTGAAGTATACCTCTCCACAGTTCTCACACCGCGTCACCTTGCCGTCTATCTCTACTCCGCAACTGGGACAGACGGTGGCTTTCTCACTTATCTGGCGTCCACACTCGGGACATTTTATCATTGCCATTGCTTGTCTTCGTCTCCTTTCTCTTTACACTAATGTCTGAACCACAATTCACGCAGACTGTGTCTGCCCATCAGCCTGCTCTTGTCTATATAGGTGTTCACACCGTTTATCCTTCCCTTACCGGTATATTGCCACACTATGTAGTCGCGTTCGTCCTTCAGCCGGGGTTCACGTTCCGAATACTGGGCTATCATAAGTTTGTAGTCGTCCAACTTACCCAATAGGTGGGTGTTGTAAAAATATGTACCGGTATACACCAAGGGCTTCTGGTGATAGGCATCCTCTACCAGACGCAGAAACTTAGTCAGCGAGTCGCAAAATGCGGTGTTGCTCATGTTGCGGGGCATGGTCTCTACGTCTATCATCGGTATCAGATCCTGATCGCCAGGCCTGCACTGACTCATGAAATGACGCAACTGCAACTGTTGGTCTATGTTGGCATGGTAGAAATGATAACTGCCTACCTTCAAACCGTATTTGTGGGCATACTCTATGTTGCGCTTATAGGTGGCGTCGATGGTCATCTTACCCTCAGTGGCTTTGAAATATACGTAGGCCTGGCGACTGTTGTTGCCCAACGTCTCCCAGAATACCTCGCCCTGATAATGACTCATGTCCAAACCATGTATATGGGTGCAGGTGTCTTCACACTGCACTCCATAACCCTGGGCTTGCAACTGTGCAATGCCACAGAGCAGGGCAAATATAATTGATGATAGTCTCTTCTTATTCTTCATTTGAATGTTTTCCTCCTCACTCTTCTATCTCCGACAGACTGCGAACCACACGAGAGAACAGGGTGGACACACTGCCGCCGGGGGAATATGGGAAATATAGTGACAGACGGCGCATGCCGCGAAGCCACTGACGGGGATTGTTGGCCAACAGTCCATGACTGCTCTGACGGAAACTCCATTCGCTGCTGCTGTAACGCTCGGGGTGAACGATACAGCGAAGGGCCAGTCTGCCCGATGAGGATTTCAGACTGCCCAAGAAGGGTATCTCGTCTTCGCTGAAATCAAACAACTTCACCAGTATCGAACCCTGCAGACCGGACAGTGAGGTCACACCCATCTCTGCCAGGTCATGCTCCAGGAGCACGTAGTCCACCTTGTCGCCCTCCTCGCGCAGAAACTTACCCATCTGAAGCAAGCCACGAAGACAGAAACCACTGTTCAGCATCTCCATGCTATTGGCGGTAAGCATACGAAACAGACGCATAGTCTCGGGCGTGGTGTCGCGGTTCTCTACATGCTCCGACAGTATGTCGGTATAGCGCATCCTCTGACGACGGGTGGCAAAGATGTTCTCGTCGGGCTTGTATTTCGAGGAGTGCTCCACGGTCATCTGATACCAGTCGGTGTTCCAGTCCTTCAGTGATGTGCCATCTACCACGTCTGGCTGCTTGCGCATGGTGGTCAGAAGGGCATCGCGCACATAGTCCGACACATGGTGGGCATCCGCCTGAGACAACAGACGGTGCCACTTGAACGGCGACAACGTGGCAATGATGTGACTCTGAGAATACAACTCATTGCCAAGGAGTGAAAGCAGATTGCTGGTGATGATGTCCATTATATCATGGTGCGCTGATAAAAGTCTATGTTCTCTATGCTGAGTATCTCTATTGGCATATAGTTCACTGCCTTTACCTCCGTTTTCAATACTATGGCACGAAACAGGGCATCTATGCTGTAGTAACCCTGCATGTAGGCATGCTGGGCTATCAGAAACGAGATGCTGCCCTCGCGCAGACAGTGGGCGTTCTTGTGTACCATGTCGTAACCCATGATCTGAACGGTGCGACGGTTGGTGCGCAACAGGAAGTCGGCCACTATATGGGCCTTCGAACCAAAGGTGATGCAGTGGTGAACATTAGGATGAGAGGTGAAGTACTCCTCCAAGATGCCGTCGTATGAACGCTTCTCATTGTCGTCGGCTGGCAGGTTCACCTCGCTAATGCTTACGCTGGGGAAATGGTCGTGCATGTACTGGCGGAAACCTATCTCGCGGTCTTCCTGCTGCTTGCTGGTCACACGGCCCTCGTTGGTGCGCTTCATTATCATGATTTCCTTCTCATCTCTCGCTATGAGCATCAGCATCCGCGCTGCGAAGTAACCGCTACTGTGAGAGTCCTGACCGTAAAAGGCCAACGGATGCAAATCAGGCATGTATGAGTCCAACATCACAAAAGGTATGCCGCGCTCATGCATGATGTCGGTAAACTCACGTGTCAGACTCATCGTGCTGGGCACTATCGCCACTCCATCGGGCTCGGCTGCCAAGCAGGTCTCGTAGGCTTCGACAAAGGTGCTGCGGTTGAAACGCTCGTAATACAACATGTGCACGTCTACATGGAAATCACGGTGTGCCTCACAGGCAGCCATGGCACCCTCTTCTATCTCGTCCCAGTAGGCCTCAGAGGCATGCTTGGGCATGATACAGTAGAACGTGTACGAACGGTTGTAGGCTAATGCACTGGCATAGGCATTGGGCTGATACTGCATGTCATCAAGAGCCTTGCGCACCCTGTCCAATGCCAACTTAGAAACGTTGGGACGGTTGTGAAGCACACGGTCCACAGTGCCTACCGACACACCCGCACGCTCCGCTATGTCCTTTATCCTTATCTTCTTTTTCATAATCTTTTGCAAAAATAACACTTTATTCTCAATTGTGCGAAAGCACAACACATGTTTTTGGTAAAAAAACAAAAAAATGATGTTTTTGTTCTATTCTTCGAATTTTTATACGTACCTTTGTGGTTAAATCTGTATTTCTAATGATTGACAACAACTGATATTATGGCAAAAGTTATTACTATGGGCGAGATCATGCTCAGACTCTCTCCGCCCGACATGAAGAGATTCATACAAACCGAACAACTCGATGCCGTCTATGGCGGCGGAGAGGCAAATGTGGCTGTCAGCCTGGCTCACTACGGACACCAGGCTTACTTCGTCACGAAACTGCCTAAGCATGAGATAGGACAATGTGCTGTCAACCACCTCAGGAGGTATGGGGTGAACACTGACTTCATAGCACGTGGCGGCGACCGGGTGGGTATCTACTACCTCGAACCAGGTGCCTGCATGCGTCCATCCAAGGTGATATATGACCGCGCACACAGTGCTATAGCAGAGGCACTACCTCAAGACTTCGACTTCGATGCCATCATGAAGGATGCCGACTGGTTCCACTGGAGTGGCATAACACCCGCTATCAGCGACAGGGCTGCCGAATTGGTGAAACTGGCTTGCCAGGCTGCCGTCAGACATGGCGTCACTGTGAGCGTAGACCTCAACTTCCGCAAAAAACTGTGGACCTCGGAGAAGGCTCAAAGCGTGATGAAACCACTGATGCAATACGTAGATGTGTGCATAGGAAATGAGGAGGACGCACAACTGTGTCTGGGCTTCAAACCACAAGCCGATGTCAATGCAGGAAAGACTGACGCCGAGGGCTATTATGGCATATTCCGCGAAATGGCAGAGACATTCAATTTCAAATATGTGGCAAGCACGCTGCGCGAGTCGTTCTCTGCCAGTCATAACGGGTGGAAGGCTCTCATATATGACGGCAAGGAGTTCTATGCCAGTCGCAGATACGATATCATGCCCATCGTAGACCGAGTGGGAGGGGGTGATGCCTTCTCTGGCGGACTCATCCACGGACTGCTCACATACCAGGGTGACAAGAAGAGGGCTCTCGAGTTTGCAGTAGCGGCTTCGGCTCTCAAACATACAGTGCCCGGCGACTTCAATATGGTTTCCGCCGCCGAGGTGGAACAACTGGCTGGAGGCGATGCATCGGGCAGGGTACAAAGGTAATCTATTCTTAATATATCATGGCACGATTTAATAAGGTCCAGGTCATCACGGCCATGCAGCAAACCGGTCTGGTGCCACTCTTCTACCACTCCGATGCCGAGGTGGTGAAGCAGGTGGTGAAGGCATGCTACGACGCCGGGGTCAGGACATTCGAATTTACTAACCGAGGCGACTACGCTCACCAGGTGTTCAACGAGGTGAACCACTGGGCAGAGACACAGTGCCCTGAGATGATTATAGGCGTAGGTACTGTGATCGATGAGGCCACAGCGGCTCTGTACCTGCAACTGGGTACCAACTTCGTGGTGGGAACGTATTTCGATGAGCAAATCTGCCAGGTATGCAACAAACGACTGGTGCCATACTGCCCGGGATGCGGCACTCCTACCGAGATAAACAGGGCACAGGCACACGGATGCGATATCACAAAGGTGTTTCCCGCCGATGAACTCGGCGGGCCACCTTTCGTGGCTAATATCATGGCACCATTCAGATGGTCGAACATCATGGTGTCGGGTGGGGTTACACTTGAAAAGGATAACCTGCAACGCTGGATAAGGGCTGGTGCCATGTGCGTGGGCATGGGCTCGCAACTCTTCACAGAGGATATTGTCAAAGGCTGTCAGTGGCAACGCATCACCACACTGTGCAGAGAAGCCCTCGCCGCCATCGCCGAGGCGAAAAAATCTTATCCCTAATCACACGCATGATGCTAAACATACGCCGTCTCGTCATATCCATGTTGTGCACCTGCTCTGCGATGATGCTCGTGGCATGCCATGAGGATACACCCACACAGGTGCTGCGACTGTGCGAGTCGGCGTATGACTACCATTACCGCAACCTCGACTCTACATTGGCATTCTCTGCCAGGGCGGCTGCCTTGGCTCCCGATGACAATAATGTGCAGGCCGAATGCCTCAACCACAAGGCTTTCGTTCTTACGGCACGTATGGAGTACGACGAGGCGGAAAAGGTGCTCGACTCCGTGGCAATGCTCTCCGACAACCAGGTGGAAATGCTGGTGGCTGACGTGCAACTCATGCGCCTCTGTCAGCGACGCTCCAGAAACAAAGACTTCTATACATACCGCGAGAGAGCCACCGAACGCATGGCACGCATACACGAACAGCCGGAACTACTGCAGCAACATACCATGCAGAGACTCACCTACGCAGAGTCGGAATTTTCAATCGTCACTTCCACATACTATTATTATGTGGGACTCGAAGACCTCTCTGTGCAGTACCTCAGAACTCTCGACAACTACGAACCTCTCGAACGTGACACTGCACAGATGCTGGCGTATCTGTACAACGTGGGAGCAGGAGGGATAATCAATGAGGGGACACCGCAAGAGATAGCACAGACGGAATTCGACTACCTCATGAGGTGCTTCCTCACGGCGCAAAGACACAACTACCCCTTCTGGATGGCCAACTCCCTACAGGCTATCAGCGAACACCTGCAGGACGACTCACTCAGGATATCACTCATGGCGTATAACATGCCATCCATGAAATTCATCAATCCTGACAATATGCCGGATAGCCTGCTCGCTGGATACCTGGCACAAAAGGCACTAAATGTCTTTGCCGACTATGGAGATGTGTACCAGATAGCAGGCGGATACCGTACACTGGCTCAGTGCTACTGGAAAATTGCTGACTATCAGTCGGCTCTCATCTGCCTGAAAAAGGCGCTCGAGGACAATGTGGCTATCATGCAGGCACCCGACCTGGTGGCGTCGATACGCGAACAACTGAGTCTGCTCTATTCTGCCGTCGATGACAAGGAGAACAGCGACATCAACAGAAACCTATACCTCGACCTGCAGGAACAGACCAGACAGGACAGATACCTGGAGTCGAGGGCAGAACAACTCGACCAGTCGGTCATGCAACTCAATGTGCTGCTGGCTGCTGTGGCTCTCATGGTCATTATCGCCATGACTTTGCTCGCACTGTTGATTTATATGCGACGCCGCAACGAAAAACAACGCAATATCGCTCCTCTGCTCTCACCCCTCGAGGAATGGAAACGGGAAAACGATGCTCAACTGAAGACATGGGCAGAAGAAATGGAGGAGATAGAGGAACAGAAGGCAATGACCATACTGAGACTCGAGAAAAACAAAAAAGAACACCTGGAACAAAGGGCTAAGGTGTCGCTTGTCAATACTATCACGCCGCTCATAGACCGGATGAACCACGAGATAAGAATGCTCGACGAACGAGACGAACCAGAACAGGTGAGAAGGGAACGATTCGAATACGTGGCGGAAATCACTGATAAAATCAATGAATACAACGACACGCTCACCAGATGGATACAGATACGACAGGGACAAATCACTCTGCATATCTCTTCATTCCCAGTGCAGCAACTCTTCGATATGGTGGCTAAAGGGAAAACGGCTTTCCAAATGAAGGGGGTGCAACTGCTGGTGGTGCCTACTACTCTGGTGGTGAAGGCGGACAGGGTGCTCACTCTCTTCATGGTCAATACGCTCGCCGACAACGCTAGGAAATTCACTCCAGAGGGGGGACAGGTGAAACTCTCTGCCTCCGTGGGTGAGGGATACGTGGAAATAACCGTTGAGGACAATGGAGAGGGAATGACGGAACAACAACTCGCTTCGCTGTTCTCGGTGGATGGCATGATCTCTGCTACTGCCACTGCATCTTCTGCCAACGCGGAACAAAAGAAAGGCCATGGGTTCGGACTGGTCAACTGCAAGGGCATTATCGAAAAGTATAAGAAGATAAGCAATATCTTCCACGTCTGCTCTATCGGGGCGGAAAGTACTCCAGGCAAGGGCAGCCGGGTGTTCTTCAGACTGCCTAAAGGCATGTCGCGCTCTCTCGTCACACTGGGGCTCGCCCTGCTTGCATCACACACCTGCGCACAAAATACTGCCGCTCATACCACACAGGACAATAACCAATTCATTCAACTGTGCGACAGTATGGCGGCAGTATATACCGACAGCGCATACCAAGCCAATGTGGACAGACACTACGAAAAGACTATCATATTCGCCGACTCTATCAGGTATTACCTGAACAGACACTATCTCGCCATCCATCCCGACAATGCTGATACTCTCGTGGCTATGCCGCAATCGGCGGGCTCCGCTGCCGAGATACTATGGTGGCAGAGACAGGTGAAGGTGGATTATGAGGTGATACTCGCCATGAGAAACGAAAATGCTGTGGCTGCTCTGGCATTGCACATGTGGGATGTGTACAGATGCAACAACAGGGTGTATACGCAACTGTTCAAGGAAAGGTCGAGGGATGACAGCCTCGACCAGTACTGCAGAATGATGCAAAACAGCAAGACTAACAAAAATGTGGCTATCATGCTACTCGTCATGCTGCTGCTGCTCGTCATCACTGCATACTTCATTCTATACTACAGACACAAGGTGTACTACAGACTCTGTGTGGAAAAGGTTAATACGGTGAATAAACTGCTCAAAGACGAGTCGCCGATCGATAGGAAGATACAGGATATCGAGGGAATAGTTCTCAGGCAGGGAAACAAGCAGCAAGTTAACGCTGAACTGCTGCCGGAAAACCTGGTGGGGGTGGTGCGCCAGATACTCGACACGCTAAAACAAAGACAGACGCTACTGGAGAATAATGCTCTGTCAAAGGATATGGCTGAAGATGAACTCAGACGCCTGAAAATGGATGAGGAGAAAGTGTATGTGTGCAACAGCGTGCTCGACAATTGCCTTTCTACACTCAAACACGAAACTATGTATTATCCCTCACGCATAGGTATACTGGTGGAAGAAGGCGAAGGCAAAATAGATACAATAAGACCGCTCGCCGAATATTATAAAGAACTGTACTCCATACTCTCTCTGCAAGCCATGAGACAACTCGAAAAGGTGAGGGTGGAGTGCAAACCCGTGGCGCTGACGGAATGGTTGAGTGCTGACTTGATGGGACATGAGAAACAGACAGCACGCGTATGGGGAGATGCCGTGCTCCTGAAATATATGATGGAGATACTGCAAAAGGAGAACCAGGGACATAAACCTGAATTGCATGAGTGTCAAGATGACAGTGACAAATACCTCACATTCACATTCGACATGAAACACTTGACTATACCGCAACAGGATATACCCAACCTCTTCTCACTCGCCACACGACACCTGCCATTACTGCTCTGCAGACAAATCGTGAGGGATATAGGCGAAAACACCAATTCACGACGATGCGGCATAAGCGCATGCCTCACCACTCAGGGGTTTACGCAGGTGACGGTGGTGCTGGCTAAATGCAATAAATAACCGAATCTCTTATAATCTATACAATATGGAACAGTTTAAAATAATCATCGTAGAGGATGTGCCACTGGAACTGAAAGGTACTGAGGGCATAATAAGAAACGAAATACCTGAGGCTACTATCATCGGTACTGCCGAGGATGAGACCGCATACTGGAGGTTGATAAAAAAAGATATGCCGGGACTGGTGCTGCTCGACCTTGGTCTCAATGGTTCTACTACCGTGGGGGTGGAGATATGCAGACAGACCAAGGAACTGTATCCCGCTGTCAAGGTGCTCATCTTTACAGGAGAAATACTCAACGAGAAACTGTGGGTGGATGTGCTCGACGCAGGGGCTGACGGCATCATCCTGAAAAGCGGTGAACTGCTCACCAGAGGGGATGTGTTCAGTGTAATGAGCGGAAAACGACTGGTGTTCAACCAACCTATCCTGCAGAAAATAGTGGACAGGTTCAAACACTCTGTGGGTAGCCAACTGCTCAGACAAGAGGCTATCGTCAACTATGAAATAGATGAATATGATGAGAGGTTTCTCAGACACTTGGCTCTGGGATATACCAAGGAACAAATCACTAACCTCAGAGGCATGCCCTTCGGAGTAAAAAGCCTGGAGAAAAGACAGAACGAACTGGTGCAGAAACTCTTCCCGGAAGCAGGGGGCAGGATAGGCGTCAATGCAACAAGACTGGTGGTGAGGGCTATCGAACTGCATCTCATCGATGTAGACAACCTCAGACCTGATGATGAGTGAAATGACTGATGATGAATGGAGATATAATGAATAGGGTGGGGGCGGTGACGTGCATCACTCTCTTCACACTGCAATTGCTGCTCGTGCTGCTGTCGTGGATGATATCATCGGCACAGACCGACTCTACACTCCACTCGCTGCTCAGCGGTGAAGGGGTGAGATGGATGGTGGGCTCATTCGCTACTTCTCTCTCTAATCCCATCGGGGCATACCTGCTGCTGTGCATAGTGGCATGGGGTACCGCTTCCAAGGCTCAAATACATCACGCCATGGCTGATGCACTGCGACGACGACACCTCACCTACCGACAACGGTTCGCACTGCGCATGTCGGTCATAACTGCCGTCATAATGGTGGCTCTGTGGCTCTATCTCATACTCGCTCCACAACCCGTACTGCTTAGTGCTATAGGCGAATGGGTGCCTTCCAGTTTCAGCCGCGGCATGATACCTGTGCTCGCCTTTATCATCACAGCGGTATCACTCGTCTATGGTTCTTTCAGCGGAATGTTCTCGTCACTGGCTGATGCTTACAAGGCTCTCTGGCACGGACCGAAAGTGGCAGCCCCCATCGTCCCCATATATATACTCGTCGTCATGCTGCTCTCTTCACTCGAGTTCGTATTCTGCTAATTGCCATTTTTTCAAAACAAAACTAAAAATGTTTTTGGAAAATTTGGTTGGATAAAATAATTATTGTAATTTTGCACCCTGTTTGGAATAGTTATCAAAAATCGAAAACAAAAAAGAATAGATAGCAATGTCGAAAGTTTGTCAGATCACTGGGAAAAAGGCCATGATAGGCAATAATGTTTCCCACTCAAAGCACCGCACAAAACGTAGTTTTGATGTGAACCTGTTCAGCAAGAAATTCTACTATGTAGAAGAGGAGTGCTGGATAAGCCTCAAAATAAGTGCCGCAGGACTGCGCCTTATCAATAAAATAGGTCTCGACGCAGCACTCAAGCAGGCTGTTGCCAAGGGATACATTGACTGGAAAGACATTAAAGTTATAGGAGATTAAATACCATGGCATCAAAAAAGGCTAAAGGAAATAGAGTGCAGGTTATCCTCGAGTGCACTGAGATGAAAAACAGTGGACTCCCTGGGACAAGTCGGTACGTTACCACTAAAAACCGTAAAAACACTCCCGAGAGAATGGAACTCAAAAAGTATAACCCGATTCTCAAAAAGATGACGGTTCATAAGGAAATCAAATAATTTATCTGACACATGGCAAAGAAAACGGTTGCTACCCTCCACGAAGGCTCGAAGGACGGTCGCGCATATACCAAGGTTATCAAAATGGTGAAAAGCCCCAAAACCGGTGCCTATATCTTCGATGAGCAGATGGTGCCCAATGAGGCTGTGAAGGATTTCTTCAAGTAAATCACGATATCTTATCACTATATTGACCAATGAGGTTGCCGATATACGGCAACCTCATTGTCTGTTATATTACTTCTTCACCTTTCACTGCTAACAAATATTAAATAATATCCACGCTTTTTAATTTTTTTTAGCAAATAAATTGCTGCGTTGAATAGTTTTTGGTAAATTTGCAAAAATTCTCCTCTATTCATTATGCGCATACTGAAATACATCCTTTCTGCACTGCTCTGCTCCTCTCTCATAGCCTGCGATATAAATACTAAAAACGGCGATGAGAACAATAACGTGGACCTGGTGGAGATACAAAGGTATGACCGTACGCAAAGCCTCTACCTCACCACCGGCGACTTCTCGGCACTTCAACAAATGAGTACTGACTACCCCGTGGAAACACGCACACTCATAGAAGATGTGCTGAAACTCGGCTCGGTGAGCACACCGGACATATACTCCAAATTCCTCACCTTCTACCAAGACTCCGTGCTGCAGAATATTATAAGCGAAGCAGAATCACAATACGCCAATGTGGACGACCTCAACAAGCAGTTCTCTGCCGCTTTCAAAAAACTCAAGTCTTGGCTGCCAGACCTCAAGATACCTATGGTATATACGCAAATAAGTGCCCTCGACCAAAGCGTTATCATAGGAGAGTCTTCCGTCGGCATATCACTCGATAAATACCTCGGAAAAGACTACCCTACATACGCCAAATATTACACAGAGGAACAACGTAACACTATGTCAAGGGACTATATCCTGCCCGACTGTATCAGTTTCTTCCTGCTTAGCAAATTCCCCTTGCCCAACTTCGCCACCCGACCCCAAACCGACAGGGACGCTCACATCGGAAAAATACAGTGGGTGGCAAATAAGGCCATGGACAAAAACTTCTTTACTACCGACTATGTGAGAAAGGTGGAGAGGTATATGCAGCAACATTCAAACGTAAGCATAGCAGAACTCCTGAAAATGAATGACTATTCCGATATCAAATAATAAAAAGCCTTAAAGCCCTTAAAGTCTTTAAAGTCCTTAAGGTCCTTAAAGTCCTGACACTATAATAAATTATGAAAAAACTGCCTCTTCTTTTCCTCGCCTTCCTTATGCTGACAACTGCCATCAGTACTGGATGCTCTGAGAGAAAAACTCCTGCCAACGACAGTATAGCCGACTCCGACTCGGTGGCGGTCATAGATACAGTGGCGCCTCAAGATTCAGATACCGTGGTGCTCGATACAATGTCGTCTATCATCGCTGCTACACCCATGCCTAAAGCCGCCGACGAATTGTTTGATGACTTCCTGTTCAACTTTGCTGCAAACAATAAACTACAGCACGAAAGGGTCAACTTCCCACTGCCGGTCATCTCAGACAACGATACTTCATTCATAGAGGAAAAACAGTGGCACATGCAGCAGTTCTTCATGACACAGGGATACTATACCCTGATCTTCGACAATGAGAAACAAATGGAACTGATGAAGGATACACATATCTCACACGCAGTGGTGGAAAAGGTCAATCTCGACGAGGATAAGGTGGAACAGTTTACATTCCAGAGGAAAAACGGATTGTGGACTCTCACAGATATCCGACAGAATGCCATGTACCAGAATGCCAATGCTTCGTTCCTCAACTTCTATGAACGCTTCTCACGCGACTCGCTTTTCCAAATAGCAAGTCTCGACCAACCGGTTAAGACCTCACTGCCCGACCCCGACGACGACTTCTCGTATATCGACGGAGAATTCTATCCGGAACAGTGGGTGGATTTCAAACCTCCTATCATGCCCCAACACCTCATATACAACATACTCTATGGACAGGAATATAAACAGTCCAACAAAAAACTGTTCATCATAAGGGGTATTGCCAATGGTCTGGAAACAGAGATGACATTCCAAATGAAGGGTGGAGCGTGGAAACTCACTAAGTTGACTAACTAACCTCATTTCACTATCATGATCGTACATCAAAACTATGACCTGATAAATAACAATACGTTTGGCATTCATGCCAGATGCTCACAGTTCGTACAGTGGCAGTCTACACAAGAGGTGACCCACTGGTTCAGACAACCCCATGACTCCTTGCAGCAACCCGCAGTGGTGATAGGGCAGGGTAGCAATCTGCTCCTTTCACAGGATGTGCCAGGCACCGTGGCAAGGGTTGATATAAAGGGTTTTGAACGGGATGGATACATAGTGAGATGTGGGGCAGGAGAAACATGGGACGATGTGGTGCTATATGCTTTGGACAATGACCTCTATGGGGCAGAAAATCTCTCGCTCATTCCCGGCGATGTGGGCGCCGCTGCCGTACAGAATATCGGCGCATACGGGGCTGAGGTGTCTGAACTGATAAATAGTGTGGAGGCTGTGGACAGACTGACAGGTGAGACTCTGACTATCACTCCCGAACAGTGCCGATACGCCTACAGATACAGCATATTCAAAGCGGAATGGAAAAATCGCTTCATTATCACTCATGTCTCTTTCCGCTTCTCTCGTACCTTCTCTCCTCGCATCGACTATGGCAATATACGGCAGCACATGGCAGAGAAACAGATAAAAGTGGTCACTCCGCATAACCTCAGACAAACGGTGGTGGAGATACGTCAGGCTAAACTGCCCGACCCAAAAGTCACGGGCAATGCGGGAAGTTTCTTTATGAACCCTGTAGTGGAGCGCGATGTCTTCGAGAATATTCACGCCCGTTATCCCGATATGCCGTTTTATCAGGTGGATGAGCATCATATAAAGATACCTGCTGGATGGATGATAGAACAGTGTGGATGGAAAGGCAAATCTCTCGGAAGGGCTGGCGTGCACCATAAACAGGCTCTCGTACTGGTAAATAACGGCAATGCTACCGGAGAGGAAATCATTAACCTCTGCCACAAAATACAAGAAGACGTAAAAAGCAAATTCAATATCAACATCAAACCAGAAGTAAATATCATCTAGAAAATCTAGGCCATCTAGAAAATAAAAAAATATGAACCTCACATTTCTCGGTACAGGCACATCGGGCGGAGTGCCGGCAGTAGGCTGCCAATGCAAAGTGTGCACCAGCACCGACCCTCACGATAACAGACTGCGCACATCTGCTATGGTAGAGACTGATAATACACGTGTCATCATCGACTGCGGACCCGATTTCAGACAGCAGATGCTCAGAGTGCCATTCAGAAAGATTGACGCTGTGCTCATTACTCATATACACTACGACCATGTGGGAGGTATCGACGATCTCAGGCCCTTCTGCTCGGCTGAATACCCGAAACTGCTCGATATAGATATCTATGCCGATGAGCCCACTGCTAAAGCCCTCACTCATAATATGCCGTACTGCTTCACTCCAAATTCATATCCGGGCATTCCGAAACTACAACTGCATTCGCTCAAACATCATTCTCCACTCCTGGTGGGGGATATCACCGTGGTGCCCTTCTGGGTCAACCATGGGGCTATGCCTATCACTGCCTTCCGAATAGGCAACCTGACTTATATCACCGACATGAAAACTATTGACGATGACGAACTGAAATACGCCGAGGGGGCTGAGGTGCTGGTGGTAAATGCTCTCCGATTCCAAGGCGAACACTACTCGCATCAACTGGTAGACGATGCAATAGCCTTCGCACGGCGAATAGGGGCGAAAAGAACATACCTCGTACATGCCAGTCACGATATGGGACTACATGAGGAAGTACAGAAAAAACTGCCGGAGGGCATATCTATGGCCTACGACAACCTGACTATCCAGTTCTGAGAAACTGAAATGGAAAAATCAAGAATACACAACTAAAACAGACGGAAACGACTGCGTTTGCGAGGTTGCAATTTCTTCTTCTGCTCAGGACGGAAACGCCTGTACAACTTCCACGCCAATATAGCACCATCCACTATGTTGGCACCGCGAGACATTATACCCACTATCCTGCGAGTGGGACGCACACTCTCATCCTCCTTCTGAAACAGACTGTGAGTCATGCCACCTATTGTGCCACGCTCCTTCTGCAACTCAGAACGCAACTCCGCCTTGCGCAGACGTATTTCTTCCAGTGAATGATATCTATTTTCCATTGGGAGTGTCGTTTAGCAAAATATCTGCCAGAAAATGAACTAACGGCTTCTCTACCCAGCGACGGCGATTTAGTATTACCACTATCAGCAGCAATACGTAAACACCTGCCACCACACTGCAAGCACCTACACTGCCTAAACAGGGGGTAAGGGCATTGACAGCAGCCAAGGAGAGAAACAACAGGATAAACAAAATAATCAGTAAGGCTATTACAGCCAAAGCCGCAGCGGTGACAAGGCGAACTACCTTGTCTATCACGTCCAACTTCACATACTCCGACTGAAGACGAACGTAACGCTTCACCGCTTCGGCCAACTGAGCGATGGTCTCTATATTCTTGTCACTCGACAACATATATCGATACCAATGACTCTAAATGAATAATTAGTCAAGTTCAGGAGCAGCATCCTTGATGTCGTCTACCAAATCCTCCACATCCTTCTTGCTCAACTTCAAATTGTGTTTCTTGCAGAAATCTGTCACTGCATCGGAAATCTTGTTGCGTGTGTCTGAACCCTTTTCAGGAGCCAACAGCAAACCAAGGGCTGCGCCAGCGATGGCACCACCAAGGCAAGCGCCAATGTAACCTAATGCTTTCATGTCTGTCATAATTTTATAATGTTAGTAATAAAGGTTTGTCTCTCGATTTGCAAATATAATAATTATCTCGCATTATTCACAAATGAAAAAGGTAATTTTTTGTTAAATCTTTACGTTTAAAACCATTTAACAAACTTTATCTACATTTTTGTGCCATGTTTAATCTATTTTGCGTAACTTCGCACAAAATTCAGAAATATGTCTAATTTTTCAAAATACTCTTATATGAAAATGAAAAATCTTATGGTGGCTGGAGTGGCTCTCTGCGGACTCGTAGCCCTTTCAAGTTGTAAAGGTAGTGAAAGCGCTTATCGTAAAGCATACGACGCCGCACTCGCACAGGGTAATAATACCACTACCAACACTTCAAACCAAAACAATGACTACAACGACATTCCTGTCGTTACACCACTCACCGACCAGCCTGTCACAGATACACGCGTCACCGACAATAACGACAATGTGCCAGTGCGCACCGAAAACCTCACTGTGGTAAACGGCTCAGGACTGAAAAACTTCTCCGTCGTAGTCGGCTCATTCTCCGTAAAGGCTAATGCCGAAGGACTGGTCGAGAGACTCAGAAACCAAGGCATGGACGCACAATTGGCATACAACTCCGCAAGAGGCATGTACAGAGTGGTGGCTTCTACATTCACTGACAAAGCAAGCGCAGTGTCAAGCAGAAACCAACTCAGAAATACATACGCAGACGCCTGGCTGCTCTATCAAGGCAAATAAGTGGCCAGAATCTTAGCAATAGACTACGGAAAAAAACGTACAGGTGTAGCAGTCACCGATCCTCTCAAAATCATTGCGGGAGGATTGGCGACTGTTTCTACTTCACAACTCATCAACTGGTTGCAGACCTACTTCGACAAAGAACAGGTGGAACTGGTGGTGGTGGGAGAACCAAGACAGAATAATGGCGCTCCATCGGAAAACTATCAACGTGTACAACAGTTCATACACTCGTTCAAAAAAATATTCCCGCAAATACCCGTCACCACCTACGACGAGAGATTTACATCGGTCATTGCACACCAGACAATGATAGACGGCGGACTGAAAAAAAAGGCCCGGCAAAACAAAGCACTGGTCGATGAAATATCGGCCACTATCATTCTGCAAGACTTCTTGCAACAAAAAAAATAACAGTACGATAATTTAATGATACTACCCATTTACACATACGGACAACCCGTGCTAAGAAAGGTGGCAAGGGATATCATGCCCGATGAACCGGAACTCAAGACTCTCATAGACAATATGTGGGAAACTCTCGCACAGTCGGAAGGTATCGGACTGGCAGCACCACAAATTGGAAAGGATATCAGAGTGGTGGTCATCGACCTCGACCCTCTCGCCGAAGATATGCCGCAATACAAAGACTTCAGACATGTATACATCAATGCGCATATCATCGAAACCGATGATGAACATACTGACCAAAGTGAGGAGGGATGCCTCTCGCTGCCAGGTATTCACGAAAAGGTGACACGAGCCACACGCATACATGTCAAGTACATGGACGAGACTTTCACACCCCACGATGAGTGGATAGAAGGATACCTCGCAAGGGTCATGCAGCACGAGTTCGACCACCTCGACGGACACATGTTCATCGACCATATCTCACCTCTCAGAAAACAACTGATAAAAAACAAACTCAAGGCTATCTCACAGGGACGTATGAGATGCGCCTACCGTGTGAAACCTGCAATGAGGTAACAGTATGCAAAGGTTGCACTGCTTCATCATCACTCTGCTCTTTTCTCTCTGCGCCTATTCACAATACAATGTCGACAGACTTATCGTGAATGGGCGCAGCGCATTGTATTATGAAGACTATGTGCTCGCCATACAATACTTCAACAGGGCTATCAATGCAAAACCCTACCTCTACGACCCTTGGTATTACAGAGGGGTGGCTAAGTATTATCTCGACGACTTCTACGGTGCTGAGCAGGACGTGACGGCTGCCATGAAGATTAACCCCTATTTCGATACTATGTACGAACTCAGGGCTCTGTGCCGTATCAGGCAGGAGAATTACACTGATGCCATCGACGACTATGACCACGCCATCGCTCTCAACCCTACGGCTGAAAACCTGTGGTTCAACCGCATGCTGTGCCTCTTCGAAACTAAAGAGTATGACCGCTGCCAGGCTCAGATAGACAGTATCATACACCGCTGGAGCCAAAACTCCAGAACATACGCCGTCAGAGCACAGATATATATGATACAAAATGATACCACTACGGCTATGAAATGGCTCGACCGCTCACTCGAGAAAGACCCATACAATGCCGAGGGGTGGATGACAAGGGCTCACGTCTCGCTATCAAGAAGCCAGTGGAAAGAGGCGGAACAGCAACTATCACAGGCCATAAAACTAAAACCCAAGATGGTGAGCAACTATGTGAACAGGGCTCTCGCCAGACTTAACCTCAACCAACTCAGAGGGGCTATGCAGGACTATGATACGGCTATCGACGTCGACCCAGACAACTTCCTCGCTCACTACAACAGGGGACTGCTACGCATACAGGTGGGCGACGACAACAGGGCTATAGAGGACTTCGACTTCATACTCAAACTCGAACCGGAAAACCTCATGGCTATATACAACAGGGCTCTGCTACACCATAAGACGGGAAACCTCAGGGCGGCTATCAACGACTATACCAAGGTCATAAACCAGTATCCAAACTTCTGGACGGGATTGCATCACAGGGCTGACTGCTACCGGAAACTGGGAATGACTAAACAGGCTGAACTCGACGAGTTTCGTATCTTCAAGGCACAGATGGATAAACATGTGGGTATACAACCACGATGGACGGCAGCTCAACGCCGACTCACCAGAAAGAAGAGCGAGGTGGATATGGACAAGTACAACCAGATAGTAGTGGCGGACGAGGAGAAGGTGGAACATGAGTTCAAGTACGATAATCCATACAGGGGAAAAGTGCAAAACCACCAGACAGAAGGCGAATACCAACCGCTGTACATGCTCTCGTATGTGCCCTATGCTAATGTGGTAAACCCCTATACGGTGTTCGTCGCGTCGCTCGATGCCTTCAATGCTCACCTCGCACCCTCTCAGCACATCTACCTGTCATGCAACACTCCCTCCGCTACCGAAGAGCAGAATAAACAACTGATGAAAAACGTGCAGGGGCTCTCCGACGATATCGATGCCGCCAAGGATAATGCTTCTCTTTGCCAACTGCTTCTCAGAAGGGCGGTCAACCATACGGCTCTGCAAGACCTCGATGCGGCAAGCAATGACCTCACTACGGCTATTGAAATCGATTCTACACTCACACTCGCCCTCTGGCAAAGAGGGGTGTGCCTCGCACTACAGGCTCCGCTCATGGGTGCCGACGCACCGCTGATGATGGTCAGGGCACTGACGGATATCGATGCTGTCATCGCTCTCGAACCCGACAATGCCTACGTGGTGTACGACAGAGGGTGTATATACGTGGCACAGCAACAATATGAAAAGGCTGTGGCAGATTTTACCACAGCCCTAAAACTGCAACCGGCACTGCCGGAGGCTTTCTTCAATCGCGGACTGGCTCTCATACACCTCGGCAAGACGAAAGAAGGTATTGCCGACCTCAGCATAGCGGGGGAACTGGGTGTGTACGGAGCCTACAGCGTTATCAAGAAATACCGTTAATTGTCGTATTCGTCACTCATCTCCTCTGCCTCCAGGTTCAGATCCTCAGGCTCGGTGTCAAAGGTGGTGCGGTAACTCTCCTCGGTCAGACGGTCCTCATCGAAGGTGTCATCATCATCATCATCATCCTCGTAGTGGTCCTCTATCTCAGGCAGGTCCTCATCATCGTTCAATTCGTCATCAGACAGGTCGTCCTCAGGTATGTCAAAACGGGTGCGAGGACGCTCCACATCAGGCTTCGCCTTGGCAAAAATCGCCTCTACCCACGAACCCTTAGGTATCTCCAACACCTCGAAACCATCGTCCACCTTCTTCTCGTACATGCCGCCCGGCTTGCGCAGACGGTCGGCGGGCAGAGTGGTGGTGCTAATGTCAAAGCCGCTCTCTATAATGTCGCGGATACTCTGTGAGAGACTGTCCCAACCACCACCGAAATTGCGGTCGAGCACCTCCAGCAACTTCGTGGCAGAGATATGACGGATGTTCTCATAGGTCAGGTCGGTCACACGAAGGATAGGACGCTTCTTGATACACCACTTGGTGCGGGTCTGGTCGTCCAGACGCAGCATCCCTATCTTGTAACCACGGTCCTCATACTTCTTCACTACCTGTGGCTTGTCTATCTTCAGTTCCTCTATTTCAAAGGCACTGCGTATTATGTCCAGATAGTGACGCAGGTTGTCACGCAGGTCTGCATCACGCTCTGCCGACTCCCACATGCGGAAGATGTCGTTCTCTTGCAGGTCCCATACATTGCTCTTGCTCAATGTCTTGAGTGTTAGTGTCTTCTTGTCTTTCATATTTCTTTGCTTGTTGTTTCCTATTATTCACAGTCACGGTCTGTGAGCACCCTGAACCGCTCACGGTATCTGTTCTGGGCTTCTATGTCTATGTCGGCTGTGAGTACCATGACTCCGCTCGCAGCAGAGGGGGTGAGCAACTCGCCGTGGGCATCCACTATCCGACTACCACCGCCATACTGACACTGCATGTCGCGTCCCACACGGTTGCTCGCTATCACAGTGCTCTGGTTCTCTATGGCACGGGCACGCGTCAGCACATCCCAGGCATGGGCTCTGCGCTCCGGCCAGTTGGCACACAACACTATGGCATCATAGTCGCCATGATAGCGCGACCACAAGGGGAAACGCAGGTCGTAGCACGTCAATAGCAGAAAACGCCAACCACGCCACTCGGCAGTCACACGCCTGTCGCCCGAATGGTAGTAACGGTCCTCGCCGCCATAGCCGAAGAGGTGATGCTTGTCGTAATACACGTAAGTGCCATCGGGATACACGAAGTAGTGGCGGTTCACGTAGGCGCTGCCCACATATACCGATATGCTGCCACTCAGCGCAGCATCCATGCTGTCAGCCATGTGCCGCATCCACTGCAGCGAACGGTCGTTGCTCTCGGCTATGCCACGGGGGTCGGTGGCAAAACCGGTGCTCCACATCTCGGGCAGTACATACAGGTCGCTGCCTGCAGCAGACCGTATCATCTGCTCGGCCACAAGAGTGTTCTCACGTATCATAGACCACTCCACGTCCATTTGCACTATGCTCACTTTCATGCTCTGCGCTTCGTATGATATATGGCTGCAAAAATAGTTACTTTATCTTATTTCTGCAAACAATAAATATTTTTTTTCTATATGCCTGCATCGCTCCACATTATTCTATGGCTCGCAGTATCTCGTCGTCCACTATCTCGGGCATGGTCACGCACAATCCCTTGCTGCGCTCCATCTCCCTGCGTATGGCTTCCATACTGCCACTGTTGCGAGCCCAACTCCTGCGCGCTATGCCGTTGTTCACATCCCAGAACAGCATCTCGCGGATGCGCTCGTCGGCTGCCTCGCTGCCGTCTATCACCATGCCGAAACCGCCGTTTATCACTTCGCCCCAACCTACGCCGCCACCGTTGTGCAGACTCACCCACGTGGCTCCGCGGAAGGCATCGCCTATCACGTTCTGTACTGCCATGTCAGCACAGTACTGCGAACCGTCGTATATGTTGCTCGTCTCACGGAAGGGGGAGTCGGTGCCACTCACGTCATGGTGGTCTCTGCCCAGTACCACGGGCGCGCTCAACTCTCCGCGATGGATGGCATCGTTGAATGCCAACGCTATGCGGGTCCTGCCCTCGGCATCGGCGTAGAGGATGCGGGCCTGCGAACCTACTACCAGGTGGTTCTTGCCAGCCTCGCGTATCCAGTGCAGGTTGTCTGCCAACTGCCCGTGGATGCTCTCAGGACTGGTGAGCATCATGTCAGACAATACATCGGAGGCGAGACGGTCGGTCAATGCCAGATCCTCTGGATTGCCCGATGTGCACACCCAGCGGAAGGGACCGAAGCCATAGTCGAAAAACATCGGACCCATGATATCCTGCACGTACGAGGGATAGCGGAACTTGCCGTCGCTCAACAAGATGTCGGCTCCGGCTCTGCTCGATTCCAACAGGAAGGCATTGCCGTAGTCGAAGAAGTACATGCCACGGGCAGTCAACTGATTGATGGCTGACACCTGACGACGCAGTGATGCTTGGACGGCTTCACGGAAACGGTCAGGCTCGGAGGCCATTATCTGTTTCGATTCGTCCAGACTGTAGCCCACAGGGTAGTAACCGCCCGACCAGGGGTTGTGCAGCGAGGTCTGGTCGCTGCCCAGGTCTACATGTATACCGTCTGAGGCGAGACGCTCCCACAGGTCTACCACGTTGCCTACGTATGCCATAGACACGGTGCGCCTCTCCTTCACCGCCTGGCGCACGGCGGGTATCAACTCATCCAGGTTGTAGTGCAACTCGTCCACCCAACCCTGCTCATAGCGCTTCTCGGCCGCCTTGGGGTTTATCTCTGCCACCACGCTCACCACTCCGGCTATATTGCCTGCCTTGGGCTGGGCACCCGACATGCCGCCAAGACCGCTGCTCACAAAGAGCAACTGCCGGCTGCCCGGCTGCTCACCACGCTCCTTCAGCACTTTCCTGCCGGCATTGAGCACGGTGATGGTGGTGCCGTGTACTATACCCTGCGGACCGATGTACATATACGAACCGGCGGTCATCTGCCCGTACTGACTCACTCCCAGGGCATTCATACGCTCCCAGTCGTCGGGCTTGGAGTAGTTGGGTATCACCATACCGTTGGTCACTACCACACGAGGGGCTCCAGCATGTGAGGGAAACAGACCCAGTGGATGACCGCTATACATCACCAGGGTCTGCTCGTCGGTCATCTCACTCAGGTAGCGCATGGTCAGTCTGTACTGTGCCCAGTTCTGGAAGATGGCGCCGTTGCCTCCGTAGATGATGAGTTCATGGGGGTGCTGTGCCACCCGTGGGTCCAGGTTGTTCTGTATCATGAGCATGATGGCGGCTGCCTGACGCGAACGGGCTGGATACTCGTCTATGCTGCGGGCGTACATCTCGTACTGCGGACGGTAGCGATACATGTATATCCTGCCATATTGCCTCAACTCCTCGGCAAACTCCTTGGCAAGGGTGGCATGCAGATGACGGGGGAAATAGCGCAGGGCATTGCGCAGTGCCAACTGCTTCTCCGTGGGGGTCAGTATGTCCTTGCGCCGTGGGGCATGGTTTATAGTGGTGTCATACTCGGGCATGGGGGGTAGGGTGTCGGGTATGCCTCTGCGTATCTCTTCCTGAAATTCTTGTGTAGTCATGGTCGTTCTTGTGTCTTACTTGTTTATCTTCTTTTCTACTATCTCTACTATCTCGTGCTCTGCCTCGCATGCCTTGCGTGCCCATTCGTCTGCCATACTGGTCAGACGGCATGCCTCCTCGCGGTCGCCCAGTCCCTGTGCGTTGATCTTCACGTTCATACCGGCTCCCAAGACGGCGGCACGGGCTGCCAAGGCTCCTACTCCGGCATCGCTCACACTGTTAGGGTTGCCGTTCTCTGCCATGGCTCGGCACAGGTCAAACACCTCAAAGGCGGTCTCCTGGGTGTGGAGGGGCACCTCGGCGGCGTAGTGGGTGGCATGCTCCAGTGCCTGTCTGCGGGCGGCACGCTCTTCTTCGCTGCCCTTGGGCATTCCCAGGGCGCGCATGATACCGTTGAAGGCTTCGGTGTCTTCGTCTACCAGATACAGCAGCCGGCTCATCAATTCCTGACCGCGCTCTGCCCACTGGCTGAACTCATACCAGCGGTCGTCCCAACCTGCCTTGTGACTCGATAGGTTGGCTACCATGGTGCCAAGGGATGCTCCGAGCAGTCCCATATAGGCGGAGATGGTGCCACCACCGGGGGCGGGAGACTCTCGCGAGGTCTCTTCGGCAAAGGCACGCACGCTCAGGTCTGCCAGGCATGGCTTCTTGGCATCGTCCTCCAACAGGTATTCTATCACTTTCTCGCGGGGGTTAAACTCGCGCAGGTCGTTCAGCCCCATGGAGTGTACGGCTATGTCCAATATGTCTTTCTCGGGTATGCCGGTGCTGCGGTGCTGCTTCTCCAGGAAGTACTTGCCGGCGTCTATGAGGGTGCGCCTGGGCACCAGTCCCACTATCTCGGTGCCCGTCACACGCACTCCACGGGCGGCGGCGGCACGGCATACCTCATCGAAGGCTACGTGCAGGGGTGTCTTGTGCAGGTCGGTGATGTTCATCGATACCTGGGCTATGCCATATTCGTCTATGTACCAGCCTATGGCCTTGGTGCCTTTCAGCGTGCCTGGTATCATTAGTGGCTTGCCGTCGGCATCATACAGTGGCTTGCCTACTATGCTGCCGCCTTCGCGCTGGGGGCGTCCCTTCTCTCTCACGTCGAAGGCTATGGCATTGGCACGGCGGGTGCTGGTGGTGTTCAGGTTGAAGTTTACGGCTATCAGGAAGTCACGGGCTCCCACTACGGTGCAACCGGTGCGTGCCACATCCTCATCCCACGGACGCAGTCCAAGGTCGGGACCTATCTGTGCATCGTTCAACTTCTCGGGCAGGGCTTCGTACTCGCCCTTGCGGCACCATGCCAGGTTTCTGCGCTCCTCACTGTAGGCCGAGGCTTCATAGCAGTAGCAGGGTATGCGGTGCTCATCGGCTATGCGCTTGGCAAGGGCACGTGCCAACTCGGCACACTCCTCCAGGGTGATGCCGCTCACGGGTATCAGGGGCAGCACATCGGTGGCTCCCATGCGGGGATGGGCACCATGGTGCTGCCGCATGTCGATGACTTGTCCGGCCTTGCGCACTGCCCTGAAGGCGGCCTCCATGACGGGTTCGGGTTCTCCCACAAAGGTCACTACGGTGCGGTTGGTGGCTTCGCCCGGGTCCACGTTCAGCAGTTTCACTCCCTCTACACTCTCCACGGCATCGGTTATCTGCCGTATCACGCTCATGTCGCGTCCCTCGCTGAAATTGGGCACGCACTCCACCAGTCTTTGCATTGTTTTCATTCTATGTCGATTTAAGGTCTTGGTTTTCTTAGTAAAAAAAGAAAGTGTTTTCCTTTTTGCAAAGAAAACACTTTCGTATGTATTAACCAAAAAAAATCGTGCTTTTTTTCTATGCCAAGGCAGATGTGTCTATCACCATCCGCCACCGCCGGTGCTGGTACTGGCCGTGGCATTGGATGAGGTGCTGCCTGCCGTCACTGTGTAGGTGGTGCCAGAGGTGAGTGATGGACTGCTAATGAGTACACTGCCGCCCCCGCCAGGACCGCCGCCGCCAGGACCGCCGCCACCGGGAGGTGCCATCAGTGTGCCGCTGCCATCGGCAGGAGCCCAACCAGGACCGCCGCCGCCACCGCTGTTGCCCGTGTAACTGGCTGGCACTGTGAAACTCACTAACGTGTTGCTGCCACTTTTCACTGCCACGGTATTGCCGCCGGTGACGGTGGCAGATACGCTTACCAAGGCCTGCGAACCGGTGGTGCTGGTCACGGCATTATTGCTGCCGCCTATGGCTAATACGGTGCCGCCCTTTATCCAGAGTTTGCAACTCTCGTATGCATCCAGTCCACACTCGGCGCCACCGGCTCCGCAGGCTATCACGGTGCCGCCGTTGATGGTCAGGTTGCCGTTGCTGTCTATGGCATCGTTGTTCTTTGCCACTACGGTGATGGTACCCCCGTTGATTTCCATGTTGCTGGCTGAGTTGATGCCGTCGTCATACGAGTCTACGGTCACTGTGCCATCGTTGATGGTCAGTAGGTTCTTGCTTTCTATGCCCTCGCCGTTGTTGCCCTGGGTGCTCACGTATATGTTGCCGCCGT
>CAMHPC010000016.1 GCA_946186945.1 uncultured Prevotella sp. | reverse complement strand
AGTCACTGTCAAGGGGTTGCCGTATGCGCTGTGGGAAACGTGCATGTAGGAGTGGACGCTGAACGAGTGAGAAAAATAGGCGACTCCCTCATCAGATATTCGATGAATGAGGCAGAATGTGAACAAATCTTCTCAAAAGAGCCACCGGTATATGAGTTTATGAAGTTGTGGACCAAGAAAGAGGCTGTGCTGAAACTCACTGGTGAAGGCATCCGCGAAAACTTAAAGACAGTACTCAATAAACATGAGAATATATTTGTCACATCTGACCTGATAGACGACCCGGATTTGATGATGTCAGTGGCTCTTTTCTCCTCAAACACCGATATCACAGTTAAACATATTGATGTCAATACTCTTTTGGCAGATTTTATATGCTAAAAACAAAGAAGTTTGTTTTGTTTTGTCTTCAATTTGCATTACATTTGCAGAAAAATTAAATGAAAGAATTTGTAATTTCTGAAGTTAAAGCTGAAACTGCTGTCCTCGTAGGACTGATTACGAAGGAGCAGGACGAAAATAAAACTAAGGAATACCTTGACGAACTGGAATTCCTGGCAGACACAGCAGGGGCAGTCACCGTGAAACGCTTCACACAAAGGGTGGGAGGGCCTAATATGACTACGTACGTAGGAAAAGGCAAACTCGATGAGATAGCACAATATATCAAGGACGAGGCCGACGCTGACAGAGAAGTGGGTATGGTTATCTTCGACGATGAACTGACAGCCAAACAGATACGCAACATCGAGGCAGTGCTCAAAGTGAAAATTCTTGACCGCACATCTCTCATACTCGATATCTTTGCCATGAGGGCTCAGACTGCCAATGCCAAGACTCAGGTGGAACTGGCGCAGTATCGCTATATGCTGCCCAGACTGCAGAGACTGTGGACACACCTCGAACGACAAGGTGGTGGCTCGGGCTCTGGTGGAGGAAAAGGTAGCGTGGGACTGCGCGGACCAGGTGAGACTCAGTTGGAGATGGACCGGAGAATTATCCTCAACCGCATGTCGCTGCTGAAACAAAGATTGGTGGAGATAGAAAAACAAAAGAATACCCAGAGAAAAAACAGGGGCAGACTGATTCGTGTGGCTCTCGTGGGATATACCAACGTAGGCAAGTCTACTATCATGAATATGCTCTCTAAGAGTGAGGTCTTCGCAGAAAACAAACTCTTTGCCACTCTCGATACCACAGTGAGAAAGGTGGCTCTTGAGAACCTGCCCTTCCTGCTGGCAGACACAGTGGGTTTTATCAGAAAACTGCCTACAGACCTGGTGGACTCGTTTAAGTCTACACTCGATGAGACGAGAGAGGCCGACCTGTTGCTGCATGTGGTGGATATCTCTCATCCTGACTTTGAAGAACAGATGCAGGTGGTGGAACAGACTCTGAAAGAACTGGGATGCGCCGACAAGCCCTCTATGGTGGTGTTCAATAAAATAGATGCTTACACGTGGGTGGACAAGGAACCTGATGACCTGACACCTCCAGGAAAAGAGAATGTGACTCTCGATGAACTGAAGCATACATGGATGGCTAAACTGCACGACAATTGCATATTCATTTCTGCACGAGAAAAGGAGAATATCGATGAATTCAGATCCACTCTCTATAAACAAGTGAAGGTGCTGCATGTGCAAAAATATCCTTACAACGATTTCCTATATCCCGAAACCGATTTAGAACAATAATAACACATAACTGATAATGGAAAAATACAGATCTTTAACTATCGAGGAGATTAAAATCCTTGAAAAACGTGGATGTAAGGCAGAAGATTGGTCCGCTGTAAGCGTGGCACATGACTTCAAACCCGAAACCATACGTAATGTCTCTTTCTATGGGGAGGTCTCCCTGGGTGTGTTCGAAAAGAAATTGGAGGTGAGCAAAGGCTTCTATAAAACCTCGGGTATCAAAAACGCCACTCTCAGAAATGTTGAGATAGGAGATAACTGCCTTATCGAGAATATAGGCAATTTCATAAACAACTACACCATAGGCGAGGAATGTTATATCTCTAACGTCAATACTATGGAAACTACCGAGGGAGCAACCTTCGGACAAGGCAACATGATTAGTGTGCTGAATGAGGCAGGCGATGGAAACGTGATGCTGTTTGACGGACTGACATCCCAGGTGGCAGCGCTGATGGTAAACCACCACCGTGACAAGGAACTGATGCAGGCCATGAAGACTCTCATACGCAAGGAGATAATGGAGACCATGCCCGAAAGGGGTACGATAGGCTTCGGAGTGAAAATCATAAATACCTCGGAGATAACAAACACCAATATCAATGACGACTGTGAGATAAATGGGGCTTGCCGACTGAGCGACTGCTCCATAAAGAGTATACCCGAGGCAAGTGTTTTCATTGGTTCAGGAGTAATCTGTGAAAACTCTATCATCTTCGATGGCTCTTCGATACTCAACAGCGTGAAACTGGAGAACTGTTTCGTGGGCGAGGCTTGCCATATCACTAATGGATTTACTGCCGAGAGTTCTATCTTCTTCGCCAACAGTTATATGGCAAACGGTGAAGCATGCGCCGCCTTCTGTGGACCATTCTCTGCTTCTCACCACAAGAGTTCGCTGCTCATCGGCGGCATGTTCTCGTTCTATAACGCAGGCTCGGCTACCAACTTCAGCAACCACGCCTACAAGATGGGTCCTATACACTATGGCACTCTTGAAAGAGGCACGAAAACGGCTTCCGGTGCCTACCTGCTCATGCCCGCCAATATCGGCACCTTCTCTGTCTGCTTCGGAAAACTGATGCACCATCCCGACACAAGAAATCTGCCTTTCTCTTACCTCATTGCCTACGGAGATACTATGTATCTCTCGCCGGGAAGAAACCTCACTACCGTGGGACTGTATCGAGATATACGCAAATGGCCGAAACGCGATATGAGACCAAGAAGTGCACAGAAGAGTATTGTCAACTTCGACTGGCTCAGTCCGTTCTCTGTAGGAGAAATCATACGTGGCAAGAAAATACTGGAGAAACTGCAGAAAGCATCGGGCACTAACGTCTCGTCATACAACTATCATGAGTATGTAATCAATGCCAGTTCTCTAAACAAGGGCATAAAATACTATGATATCGCCCTGCGCATATTCATGGGAGCAGTACTGAAACGTCACAAATTGGAAATGCCTAAGAGCGCTGTGGGTGTGGGCAACTGGATAGACCTCTCCGGATTGCTTATGCCGGAAAGCGAGGAGATACAACTGATAGAAGATATCAAGAACGGCACCATTGATAATATGAAACAGGTGATAGACCGTTTCGTGATAATAAATGCCAACTACCCCGAATACAGGTGGACATGGGCATACCGTATGATACTCGACTATTACCATCTGGAGACTCTAAACGAGCAGACGGTGGCTGAAATACATAAAGACTATGTCAAGGCCCGCCGCTCGTGGATAGCAGAAATCAGAAAAGATGCCGAAAAGGAATTCGCTCAGGGCGATGTGGATGAGGAACTGCTGGAGAACTTCCTCTCACAACTCGACAAAGAGGTGGAATATGAAGACCAAGGACTGTTTTAAATTTTTAATACTATGAAAAAATCTTTTTTGATAGCCGTGATGTCTGTCATGGCGGTGGTATGCTCGGCACAGAGGTACACGTATGAGTCGGTACCAGGCGATATCACCCAGACACGTATCTATACGCTCGACAACGGACTGAAGGTGTATCTCTCCGTCAACAAGGAGAAACCACGCCTACAAGCCAATATCGCTGTGAGGACAGGTAGTCGCAACGACCCTGCCGAAACTACCGGACTGGCTCACTATCTCGAACATCTGATGTTTAAGGGCACTAACTGCTTCGGTACCACTGACCCCGAAGCCGAGGCCCCACTGCTCGATGAGATAGAAAGAAGGTACGAAGTGTATCGCACGCTCACAGATCCCGCCCAGAGAAAACAGGCATATCACGAGATAGACAGCGTGTCGCAACTGGCTGCACAGTACTTCATACCCAATGAATATGACAAACTAATGTCGAGTATAGGCAGCGAAGGCACTAATGCCTATACCAGCACCGATGTCACTTGCTATGTGGAGAATATCCCGAGCAATGAAATAGAGAAATGGGCTAAAGTGCAGGCTGACAGATTTCAAAATATGGTGATAAGGGGCTTCCATACAGAATTGGAGGCTGTGTATGAAGAGAAGAACATCGGTATGGCGCAGGACAACAGAAAAGTGTTTGAGGCTATATATGCCAAACTCTTTCCCACTCACCCTTATGGCACCCAGACTACCATTGGTACGCAGGAACATCTGAAAAATCCTTCTATCACCAATATCAAACGCTATTTCGAACGCTATTATGTGCCCAATAATGTGGCTATATGTATGGCTGGAGATTTTGACTGCGATGAGGTGATGGATATCATTACGAAATACTTCGGTACATGGAAACGTAGCGACAACCTCTCATTTCCTCAGTTCCCTGCACTGATGCCTCTTACTCACCCTACAGACACTACGGTGGTGGGCAAGGAGAGTGAGTCGCTGGTGCTGGGATGGCGCTTCGATGCTGCCAAGATGGCTCAGAACGACACTCTCGACGTGCTGCAGACGATGCTTGCCAATGGAAAGGCCGGACTGTTTGAAACGGAACTGGAACAGACGATGAAAGCACGTGGGGTAGGGGCATATAATGACCCTATGACCGACTACGGCTGCTTCCTCGTCTTCGGCGACCCGAAAGACAATCAGGACCTCGACGAACTGAAAGGTCTCATACTGCAAACCATCGAGAAATTCAAGAGAGGGGAATTCTCCGACGACCTCTTGCCTGCCGTTATCAACAACAAGAAGTTGCAGCACTATACGGCCATGCTGAACAATAGAAGCAGGGCATCGCTTATGGTGGATGCATTTATCAATGGACAAGACTGGACGAGTGTGGCCAGACGACTCGAGAGACAGTCTGGCATCACCAAACAGCAGATGGTGGATTTCGTCAACCGCCATTTCAAGGATAATTATGTGTGTGTATACAAACGTATGGGTACCGACTCTACTCAGGTCAAGATAGAAAAACCGGCTATCACGCCTATTCCATCCAACCGCCACCTGCAGAGCGACTTCCTGAAAGAGGTGACCAGCCAGACCGTGACAACTATAGCACCGAGATTTCCCGACTTCCAGAAAGACCTCGTGATAAGCAAGGCAAATAACCTGCCGCTGCTATATAAACACAATGGTGACGACGGACTGTTCACCCTGCAGTTTATCTATGATTTCGGCACCGAATCCAATCCCGACATCTCACTTGCAGCCGACTATCTGGAATATGTGGGAACGGACAAGATGACAGTATCTCAGATAAAGGAAGAGTTTTATAAACTGGCATGCAGTTACCGTATCAATATCGGACAGTACAGTTCATCTGTCACACTCACAGGCCTGACTGAAAACATGCCCCAGGCACTGCAACTGCTCGACAGACTGATGAACAATGCCAAGGGTGACCAAGACAGTTACGGCAAATATGTGGCACTGGTGCAAAAAAGTCGTGAGGACGAAAAGACTTCACAGCAGGCAAACTTCCAGCGCCTGTTCTCGTATGGCATATACGGCGAATATAATCCATACCTCAATACTCTGAGCAATGAACAACTGGCACAGTACGACCCTCAGGCTATGCTCAACCAACTGAAGAAATTGAGGGACATCAAACACACGGTGCTCTATTTCGGACCTATGTCGCAAAAGGAACTGTCTGCCACACTGAAAAAATACCACTCTGTGGCTAAACGTTTGAATGATGCTCCCGCCGGCAAGAGGTATACAGAACAGACCACTCCTGCAAACGAGGTGATATTGGCTCCATACGAGGCAAAGAATATCTATATGGTTCAGTATCATAACGAGAATCGTGAACCGGATATCAAACAGGTGCCCGTGGAGTATATGTTCAACTCTTATTTTGGAGGAGGAATGAACTCTATAGTATTCCAGGAACTACGCGAGAGTAGGGGACTGGCATACAGTGCAGCTGCCAGATATGAAATACCACAACGACCGGGCGATAAGGAGAATTACTATACTTATATAGTTTCCCAAAACGATAAGTTGATGGACTGCATCAAGGTGTTCAACGAGATAATTGATACTATACCCCAGAGTCAGGAGGCTTTCGAAATAGCCAAGCAAAGTCTGACGAAGAGCCTGCAGACAGCAAGATGGACTCGCTTCAATGTACTTTCTACATACTATAATACTAAGTACATGAATATGGACAAGACTTTCAGCGAGGTGGTGTATAATGCTCTTCCATCTATTACTCTCGATGATGTGGTGAAGTTTGAAAAGGAAAATATGGTCTCCAAGACATATAAATACCTCATTCTGGGTGATGAGAAAGAATTGGATATGGAGGCATTGGAGAAATTGGGCACAGTGAAACGCGTTTCTACTGAGACTATCTTTGGATATTGACAAAATCGTTTAACCTTATAAAATCATAATTATTATGGCAAATATTCCCGATTTTAAGTATGCACCGATGTTCCAACTGGGACAAGATGATACTGAATACTACCTCCTAACTAAGGAGGGTGTGAGCGTGGGCGAATTTGAGGGACATCCCATCCTCAAGGTTGCACCAGAGGCTCTCACCATGCTCTCAAATGCAGCATTCCGCGATGTCAACTTCTTGCTCCGTCCTGCACATAATGCGCAAGTGGCAAAGATATTGGATGACCCTGAGGCTTCAGAGAATGACAAATATGTGGCTCTCACCTTCCTGCGCAATGCAGAGGTGGCATGCAAAGGCAAACTGCCTCTCTGTCAGGATACAGGTACTGCCATCATTCATGGCGAAAAGGGTCAACAGGTGTGGACTGGCTTCTGTGATGAGGAGGCGCTGGCCCGTGGCGTGTACAAGACCTATACCGAGGAGAACCTGAGGTATTCGCAGAATGCACCGCTTAATATGTACGATGAGAAAAACACTCGTTGCAATTTGCCTGCCCAGATAGATATCGAAGCCACTGAGGGCATGGAGTACCGTTTCCTCTGTGTAGTAAAGGGTGGTGGATCTGCAAATAAGACTTATCTGTATCAGGAGACTAAGGCTCGTATACAAAACCCCGGCACTCTCGTTCCTTTCCTCGTGGATAAGATGAAGAGCCTCGGCACGGCTGCCTGTCCTCCATACCATATCGCATTCGTCATAGGTGGCACTTCGGCTGAGAAGAACTTGCTTACTGTGAAGTTGGCTTCCACTCACTTCTACGACAGTCTGCCCACTACTGGTGATGAGACTGGTCGCGCCTTCAGAGATGTGGAACTGGAGAAGCAACTCCTGGAAGAGGCATACAAGATTGGGCTGGGCGCTCAGTTTGGTGGCAAATACATGGCGCATGACGTGAGAGTGATACGCCTGCCTCGTCATGGCGCATCTTGTCCCATTGGACTGGGTGTGAGTTGCTCTGCCGACCGTAATATCAAGGCAAAAATCAACAAGGATGGTATATGGATAGAAAAGATGGATGACAATCCCACTCAGTGGATACCCGAGGCTCTGCGTAATGCTGGTGAGGGTGAGGTGGTGAAGATAGACCTTAACCAACCTATCAGCGAGGTTTGCAAGGTGCTTACTAAATATCCGGTAGCCACACGTGTCAGTCTGAATGGCACTATCATCGTGGCAAGGGATATCGCACATGCCAAACTGAAGGCAAGACTGGATGCTGGTGAGGGGATGCCCGAATACTTCAAGAACCATCCCGTGCTCTATGCCGGACCGGCAAAGACTCCCGCTGGCATGCCTTGTGGCTCAATGGGTCCCACCACTGCCAACCGTATGGATCCGTATGTGGATGAGTTCCAGGACAACGGTGGCTCGCTTGTCATGATAGCCAAAGGTAACCGCACCCAACAGGTGACTGACGCTTGCAAGAAGCATGGCGGATTTTACCTGGGCAGTATCGGCGGACCCGCCGCTGTGCTCTCTATGAACTCTATCAAGAGTATCGAGTGTGTGGAATATCCCGAACTGGGTATGGAGGCTATATGGAAGATTGATGTGGTCGACTTCCCTGCCTTCATCCTCGTGGATGACAAAGGCAACGACTTCTTCAAGTCAATCTTCTAATTACACACAAAAAAAGTATCCCGTGCAGAATTGCTCTGCACGGGATTTCTCTTCTATTTTATCTCTATCTCTTCCTTCATGTCTATGAACTGCTTTTTGGCATCGTAAAATTCGTACTGCAAAAAGGCTAATTTCTGTGAAGGAATGATGTGCACTCCAAAACCATACTTGAACTGCCACTTACGTTTCAATGACATGAAACCCTGGTTAATGTAAGCAGCAACGTAGGGATGTACGTGCAGATAGAAAGTCTTGACGCCAATCTTGTTGACTAAGTGATCAATCTTACTCTCCAACTGGTCCGTAAACAGGATGCTTGAACGTATCTTGCCTTTGCCGAAACATGTGGGACAGAGTTCATCCACTGTCACATCCATGGCTGGACGCACTCGCTGACGCGTAATCTGCATCAAACCAAATTTGCTCAAAGGCAGGATGTTGTGACGGGCACGGTCCTTCTGCATGTTCTTGCACATGCGCTCATAGAGCATCTGACGGTCCTCTGCCAGATTCATGTCTATGAAGTCAATCACGATGATGCCGCCCATGTCACGCAGACGCAACTGGCGTGCTATTTCATCGGCAGCACCCAAGTTAACCTGCAAGGCATTTTCCTCCTGGTCGTTGGCATTGCGATTGCGTATACCGCTGTTCACATCCACTACATGCAGTGCCTCTGTGTGCTCTATGATAAGATAGGCACCATGCTTGTAGTTCACGGTCTTGCCAAAACTCGATTTCAACTGCTTGGTGATGTTGAAATTGTCGAATATAGGCACGTTGCCCGTGTAGTGTTTCACAATGCCCGCCTTGTCCGGGGCTATCAACTCCACATAGTGGCGCACCTCCTGACATACATTGCTGTCGTTCACATAGATATTCTCGTACGAAGGGTTAAACAGATCACGTAGCAGCGCTACTGCCCTGCCTGTCTCCTCAAATATCAACTGAGGCCTCTGCTGCGTCTTCTGTACTTTGGTGATGGCATCCTCCCAGCGTTTCAACAGCACTTTCAATTCGCTGTCCAACTCTGCCACACGCTTACCCTCTGCTACAGTGCGAACGATTACACCGAAATTCTTCGGACGTATGCTCTGGATCAATTGCTTTAGGCGTGCACGCTCCTCGCCACTCTTTATCTTTGATGATACCGATACCCTGTCGTAGAAAGGCATCAATACCAAATAACGACCGGCAAAACTCAGTTCGCCTGTCAGGCGGGGACCTTTCGTCGAAATAGGCTCCTTCACTATCTGTACCATCACTTCCTGGCCGACGGTCAACGTGGTGGCTATGCTGCCATCCTTCTTTAAGTCGGGCAGATGCGTGGCTTTGGATATTGGGAACAGTTTCTTCCTGTCACTCTGTACCTGTTTCAGATACTTGGCATACGAGTCAAATTGATTTCCTAAGTCAAGATAATGGAGAAAAGCGTCGCGTTCAAAACCCACATCTACAAAACAGGCATTCAAACCTGGCATAAGTTTCTTAACCTTTGCTATGTAGATGTTGCCTACAGAGAATGATGCAGCCCTGCTCTCGTTTTGATACTCTACCAGGTTCTTGTCTTCCATAAGAGCAATGGATATCTCCTTGGGCTTCACATCAATTACTACTTCGCTGGTCATTTCTCTAATTACTTAAACTTTTTTGTATTTTAAAAGGCATGTCCGACACGCTCCTCGCTTGGATCCATCTCAGACATGCCTCACAGCCCTGACAGACTGATGCACACCACAACCCCTTGGATAAGGGAATTGTGGTTACTTGCTCTTATGTCTGTTCTTGCGCAGTCTCTTCTTGCGCTTGTGGGTAGCCATCTTGTGGCCCTTTTTCTTTTTTCCGTTTGGCATAATATTGATTATTTAAATGATTTAATCTTCTTCGTCCACACTCTCACCCTTCATTTTTGCCACGAAACTCTTGGCGGGCTTGAATGCAGGGAAATCGTGAGAAGGTATGACTATAGTAGTGTTGCGAGATATATTGCGAGCAGTCTTCTCTGCACGGTGCTTGACTATGAAACTGCCAAAACCGCGGAGATAAACATTCTCCTTCTTTTCAAGAAGGCTGTTCTTTATCACATCCATGAAGGCTTCAACAGCCACTGTCACATCTCTCTTTTGAAGACCGGTCTCGGCTGAAATCTGATTTACGATATCTGCTTTAGTCATTTTTATACAACTATTTTTTTTGATTGATTAGAATGTTTCAATTTTGGAGTGCAAAGATAATAGTTTTTAACGGGATAAGAAAATACTTTCTCGTTTTTTTTCTTAAATTTCTGATTTTGGGGCTATTATACGTCTGCACCATCCCTATAACTAAGTGCTGCACCTATGGCAGTGCAAAATTCCGAGTACTTGGGGATACGGAAATGCACTCCGTAGAGACGCTCCAGATGAGGGAATACATCGCGGCATTGTGGCAATAGTGTCAGATTTCCTATCAGCACGAAATCACGTATATGGCTGTGCAGCGATGAGAGGACGGATGCACTGCCTACGCTCTGCAGCACCATGTGTATCAGTCCTAAGGCTATGTCTTCCTTGGTGGCATCGGTATGGGCATTTCCAAAAAGTGAGGCCGTGGCATCCATAGGCAGACCAGGGAGTGGCTTGGCACTTATGTCGCCTATCTGCAGATTGATGTTGCTCACATCACCATGCATAGCCAGTGCTGCCACTGTCTTGATGTCGCTGGTCTTCAGCAGTATGCGTGAGAGTCCGGACAGGGTGCCACCACCTATGCCTATGCCACCTATGTGGCGTATCTCGTTGTCATCGCACAATACCAATGATGTGCCTGTGCCCATACTCACGGCGATAAACCTATTAAGTCCTGATTCGTAACGCGCACCGAGACCGTCGCACAGGAATTCATCACTCTTGTCGGTGGGCAGTCCGTAAATGGAACTGTCGATATATGCGCATCCCACACCCGTAAGCATCACATGCTTCACATTCTCAAGCTGTATCTTATTATCGTGCAGATATTTGCCAAAGGCTCCATAGAGGGAGGTCACAGGGTCGGTGGCGGTGATACGTGTTGGGGATATCACTTTTCCATGCTGCAAACCCACTATCTTGGTAGTGCTTATTCCTACGTCTATACCTATTACTATTTTATCCATGTCCATTAGTTACTTTCCGCATGCAAAGGTACAAGGATGTGGGCGGATTACAAAATGAAAAACCGAGTTTTTCATTGTTAAAGAAGTATATGATGTTTTAGTAGAACATTGATTTGTCATACATCTGTCCGTGTTAATTTTTATTTATTTTTTTGTCATTTTTTCTTATATTCGACTTATTTATTGTAAATTTGCTAAAAATACACCAATCTTTAACCTTTAAAATTGTTTTATCATGACTTACAAGATTATCGACATCGAAGGCATAGGACCTGTTTATGGAGAAAAACTCGTGGCTGCAGGCATAAATACCGACGCTGAACTGCTGGAGAAATGTGCAAAACCCGCAGGAAGAAAACAACTGGCTGAAGAGACAGGCATCTCTGCAAAACTGATTCTCACATGGACTAACCACTGCGACCTCATGCGCATAGATGGTGTCGGTCCACAGTTTGCCGAACTGCTCGAAGCTGCAGGAGTAGATACCGTGAAGGAATTTAAACACAGGGTGGCTGCCAATCTGCAACCCAAACTCGCTGAGATTAACGAACAGAAAAAACTTGTGGGACGTGTACCTGCCGTGTCGGAGGTGGAACGCATGATTGCACAAGCCAAGGAACTCCCTGCCACGATGGAGTATTGACCTTTTCGAAAACTATCACAAAAATCGTCCGACGGAATACCCTTCCTTGTCGGACGATTTGCGTGCTTTGCACGTGTTAGGATGAATGAAGAGTAACCACCTATGCCCAAGGAAAGAAATAAGGCCGATGCTTATCGCGAGAAAGCGTATGCTGGCGACACTAAGGCGATGAACAACCTCGGTGTCTGCTATGAGCGTGGCACTGGAGTGAAGGTCAACTTGGAGTTGGCCTTCGAATGGTACATGCGAGCTGCTATGCTGGGTGATGTGTACGGCTGCTTCAATGTTGGCGAATGCTACTATTACGGCAAGGGCGTGGAGCAGGATACAAAGATAGCATTCGAGTGGTATATGAAAGCCGCAGACAAGGGTGACATGCAGTCGCAGGTTAACGTAGCAAATGCCTACTATCTCGGTAACGGCGTGGAACAAGATCACCACAAGGCGTTCCTCTGGTACCGTGAGGCTGCTTTCCAAGGGCATATCCTCAGTCAGAAGAATGTAGGTGCTGCTTATTGGAATGGCGATGGTGTGGATAGGAACCTGGAAGAGTGCGTGTTCTGGTATGAACTGGCTGCCAATGGTGGTGATGCACAGGCACAGTTTGCTACAGGCTGGTTCTTGATGACCGGCACAGGAATTTCCAAAGATAAGCGTAATGGGTTGAGATGGATACGCAAGGCTACTTTCCAGGGCTACCAACCCGCTATCGACTATTGCAAAGAGCACGGATACAGATGGTGCTGAGTCACAATCAGCCACAACTTCACTCTTACAGCGAAGTAAGCAGAATATCTGCCCCACAAACTGACGGGTGATTATGCCGGCTGCTGGGAGTGCCACCTGAAGCCCGACTGGCTGATGATATGGGAGCAGAATGATACGGAACTGACACTACTTTTCACTGGTACGGGCACACACTCCTACCTGTTTGGCAAAAAGAAACTATGACGAAGCAGTAAATGAGTGGATAGGACATAACATAGAAACGACATAAGGAAGCGTTGGTTTTTATATTTTGGTTCTAGAAATCACTCTGTTGTTTTTTTTATGGACCTATTATTTGTCAAAAAAACAGTACTTTTCCCTAATATATCTCACAATTTTTCGCATATTAAAAAAAATATAGTAACTTTGCAGCCGGTATAAAGATTTGTTCTTTTTAGATAATAACACCTCTGTTGCACGATGGCACAAAATATTTTCAAAGGTTTAGGTATTGCGCTTATTACACCATTTACTCAGGATGGGGCAGTTGACTATGATGCTCTAAATCGACTTGTCGACTACCAGTTGGACAATGGTGCCGACTTCCTCTGCATCCTTGCCACTACGGGTGAAACCCCATGTCTCACTGTTGAGGAAAAAGCCAATATCAAGCAAAACATTGTGACACGAGTGGCAGGAAGGGTGCCCATCCTCATGGGTTGCGGTGGAAACAATACTGCTGCTGTAGTTGAGGAACTGCAGAATGGTGACTTCTCGGGCATTGACGGTATCCTTTCTGTCTGCCCATATTACAACAAGCCCTCTCAGGAAGGCATATACCAGCACTTCAA
The DNA here is from genome assembly GCA_946186945.1 of uncultured Prevotella sp. Lineage (GTDB taxonomy): Bacteria > Bacteroidota > Bacteroidia > Bacteroidales > Bacteroidaceae > Prevotella. The sequence continues at coordinate 19,031 of CAMHPC010000016.1, read as the reverse complement.
GACTATTGCCAATGCCACAAACCTGCCTGTGGTGCTCTACAATGTGCCAGGGCGCACTGGCATAAACATGAAGGCGGAGACTACTGTCAGGTTGGCACGCGACTGCAAAAACATTGTGGCTATCAAAGAGGCGAGTGGAAACCTGGAGCAGGTGGACGAGATTATAAAAAACAAACCAGAGGATTTCGGCGTCATCAGTGGCGATGATGCTCTGACTTATCAGATGGTGGCTTGTGGTGCTGTGGGTGTTATCTCCGTGATAGGCAATGCACTGCCCAAGGAGTTTTCACGAATGATCAGACTGGAATTCAACAATGAGTATGCAGCGGCTCGTAAGATACATTATAAGTTCATAGAACTCTATAGCCTGCTTTTTGTAGACGGAAACCCTGCCGGTGTGAAGGCTCTGCTCCACGAGATGGGATTTATCGACAATGTGCTGCGCCTGCCACTTGTACCTACCAGGGTCACTACATTGCGTAAGATTAGTGAGATACTCAAGGAACTGAAGTTATAACAGGTCGGCCGACGTCTAAAAAGGCGGTTTTTACGTTTACATTATTTTTTCCAGAAAACTCTTCACCCGGGCTGCATATTCTTCGGGATAGTCTTTGTATGCCTCGGCATGGGCACTGCCTGGCACCGTCCACCGTTCTTTATTGTTTTTTTTGGCCTCAAATAATGGAGAAGCCATCCACGAGGGCACGAATGTGTCGTTGTCGCTATGTATGAAGAACATCGGCTTCTCGCTGTGCTTCAGCCTTTCTATAGGTGCCGCCTCGCCAAAACTCCAACCGTCACGTATCTGTGTGAGAAGGCTGGATGCGTGCAACAGAGGGAATGTGGGCAGTCCAAACTGCTCTTTCAGTTCGTACTCAAACTCATCCCAAACACTGGTATAGCCGCTGTCTTCTATGAACCCGTGCACATAGTCAGGCGTCTTCATGCCCGACACGTTCATCACTGTGGCGCCACCCATGGAGGTGCCGTGTAACACCATCTTTGTGTCGGTGCTGTCGCGGAATATGCTGTTGCACACTGGTATCCACGTCATTACATCGTCGGCATCCTTCCATCCCATCTGTATGGCATCGCCGTCGCTCAGTCCGTGGGCGTGCAGGTCGGGCAGGAAAATGTTATAGCCCAAAGTTTCGTTAAACAGGTATCCCATATACAGATAGACCACGGAATTGCAGGTGTAACCGTGTACTATCAGTGCTGTGTTGAGTGTCTTCTCTTTGGCTGGAGCATAAATGGCATGCAGGTGCCGGCCATCGTTGGTGGTGATGGTGGTATCGCACAACTGCCCTGTCTGCTTCAGACTGTCCGCCCACGACTTGACGCGAGGATAGTCATCCGCCAGACGCTGCCATGACTGTTTCATGTCCTTGCCGCTCATGTCTTCCAATGCGAAATGGTACATGTAGAAGGCACCGCCCACGGTATAGGCTATGGCAAGTACAGCGATAATGATTGCCGTAATCTTGATGAGTCTGCGCGTCTTACGTTGCATGTGTACGTTTCGTTACTTTGTGCCATGCACATACTGCCACCATGCAGTGTGGGGCAGGGCATATATCACCATCTCTGACGATGAGGGCTCTGAAGTGGTCAGTCCGCTGTATTCACTTATCTCTGTCTGACGTTCGTTGTAGGCAGAATAGAAAGTGTGGGTACAACCCTTGGCTACCACAGTCTTGTCCAATTGGCTCTTGATGCGCTGCCACAGACCAGTGTTATCACCACAAAGCAGACGGGCATAGTTGCCAAAGTCGTAGAAAAGGGTATGGGTCATTCCGTCCATCACCTGCAACTCAGACCTCTGCTCTGGTGAGAGCGTGTGGGATGCATGGGCTTCACGCATTAGTATGGCTAATGCCTCTGTCTCTCGGCAGTCGGTCACGGAGAGTGCTCCGCAGGGTATGGAATAAGTGCTGTAGAATGATTTGAATGTATCTACATAGCGCTGAAAAGAGGGCTGGCTGTCGTTGATGACATTCCACAACTGTTGATATGGCATGCCGTATGCCATCATCTCTACCGGGGAAGCAATGAGGTAGTCTGTCACTTGTGATAGAGTGTATGCTGTCTCTATATTAGCCATGTAGCAGTCATCAAACTGTATGTAGTCGGTATGTATGCCGGCTGCACGCATACCCTCTGCCAGAGTCTCTATGTCGGTCTGGTATGCTTCACCACTGCCGCCAAACCAGCGTGTCAATATCGCCTGCGAATCGTCCATGCTCTTCAGCATGTTTTTCTTCGACGAGTACTTGTTCCAGTCAGCCCTACTTATCCATCCCATGCCGTGGCAACCTATTATCATGCCATAATGTCCACCGTCGGGGCGGGCATACCTCTTCACATCATTCCATACATTACTTATGTGCTCTGCTGTGGTCAGTGGGGTATTGGTATAGTGTTGCACGGTGTCGTGCTTACACCGGTTCTCACGTTCCGAATAGTTAATCTCATACAACACAGCATCGGTGGGACGCTTGTTGTCTGATACCCACACCATCACCCTGCTGCCATTCAGCCCCTTGACATGGCATATTGCCTGTTCTATATCCCTGATGTTTTCCTGTATATGATTGTACAAGTTGGTAGACCAAGGGAAATACAACAATATGGTACGCTCCACGTAGCGTGCCTCTTCTTCATCATCGTCATGATGACAGGCTGTCATCATGACGATGGAAAGGGCGAGTGTCAGCCTTAGCAGATACTTCATAGTTTCTTGCGAAGTTCGCTCAGCGATGCGCGTAGCGATGCTATCTTCTCCTGTGAGTCGTGCTGCTTTTTGCGCTCCATTGCCACCACTGCTTCGGGGGCATGTGCCACAAATTTCTCGTTGGAGAGTTTCTTCTCTATGCCTGCCAGGAAACCTTCCAGATGTTTCAGCTGTGCTTCCTGTTTCTCTATCTCAGCCTGTACGTCTATCATATCGCCGAGGGGCACCTCAAATTCGTATGTGCCTACAAGGAATTGTGCTGCATCGGCATGCTTCTCTGCGACGGTGCTAAATTCCTTCAGGTTTGCCATCTTCATGATTATGTCTGAATAGGCACTATGGTGGTTCTCGCCCACAGCGTGAAGCACCAACTGCTCTTTCTGGGCTATGTTCTTGCTGGCTCGTTGCGCACGTACCTGCGATACTATCTGCTTCACCTCGTCTATGGCCTTTATCAGGTCGGCATCGCCAGTCTCGGGGGCGGCTATGCGCAACTCTTCACACATGATGCTGGCTCCTTCCTCGCGGTCGTAGATGTGCTGCCACAACTCCTCGGTGATGAAAGGCATGAAGGGATGAAGCAATTGCAGCAACTGCTCGAAGTATGCCAGGGTCTGCTCCATGGTCTTTCGGTCTATGGGCGTGCCGTATGCAGGTTTTATCATCTCCAGATACCAACTGGAGAACTCGTCCCAGAACAGTTGATATACGCTCATCAGAGCATCGCTGATACGATATTTCTTCAGCATGTCGCTTATCTCGGCATGTGTGGCGCGAAGACGGGCGGCAAACCAACGGGTGGCGGTGGCGGCTGCCACAGGTTGCTCCGTGTCTGCCACTTGCCAGCCCTTCACCAGACGGAAGGCATTCCATATCTTGTTGTTGAAATTGCGACCCTGTTCGCACAGTGCCTCGTCGAATAGTATGTCGTTGCCGGCAGGGGCACTCAGCATCATACCCATACGTACACCATCGGCACCGAAGTCGTCTATCAGTTTCAAGGGGTCGGGTGAGTTGCCAAGACTCTTCGACATCTTCCTGCCCAATTTGTCACGTACTATTCCGGTGAAATACACGTTCTTGAAAGGTATCTTACTCATGTACTCCTCGCCTGCCATAATCATGCGTGCCACCCAGAAGAATATGATATCTGGTGCCGTCACCAGGTCGCTGGTGGGATAGTAGTAGCGCAACTCTTCGTTGTCGGGATCGTTGATGCCGTCGAAGAGGGAGATGGGCCACAACCAAGAGGAGAACCAGGTGTCGAGTGCATCCTCGTCCTGACGCAGGTCTGCCTCGGTGAGCGCTTCGTTGCCACTCTGCTTGCGTGCCAGGGCAAGTGCCTCTTCCTTGGTCTCTGCCACCACGAACTCGTCATTGTCATTGTAGTAGTAGGCGGGTATGCGGTGTCCCCACCACAATTGGCGTGATATGCACCAGTCTTGTATGTTTTCCAACCAGTTTTTGTAGGTGTTCTTGTATTTCGACGGATAGAACTGCATCTCACCGGTCATCACGGGCTGGAGGGCTATCTCTGCGAAATGCTTCATGCGCAGGAACCACTGCAGAGACAGACGGGGCTCTATGGCAGTGTCGGGGTTGCGCTCTGAGTAACCCACCTTGTTGGTATAGTCCTCCACACGTTCCATCAGTCCGGCTGCTTCCAGGTCCTTGGATATCTGCATGCGGCAGTCGAAACGGTCCATACCTACATACAATGGTGAGGCCTCGGATATGGTACCGTCGGCATTAAATATGTCTATGGTCTCCAACTTATGGGTTTTGCCCAGCATGTAGTCGTTGGTGTCGTGGGCAGGTGTCACCTTCAGACAACCAGTACCGAACTCAATGTCTACATAGCGGTCTTCTATCACTGGTATCACTCTGCCTACCAAGGGCACTATCACTTTCTTGCCCTTCAACCACTGGTTCTTCGGGTCTTTGGGGTTGATGCACATGGCGGTATCACCCATGATCGTTTCGGGACGGGTGGTTGCCACTACAGCATAATAGCCTTTCTCGTCATGATGCACCACATCGCCCTCAGCAGCGTCCACATGGTCGCAGTCGTGCACGTAATACTTCAGGTGGTAGAGTTTGGACTGCTCCTCCTTGTACACCACCTCTTCCGTGCTTAGTGCTGTCAGAGCCTTTGGATCCCAGTTTACCATGCGCAGGTCACGGTATATATAGCCTTTGCGATAGAGGTCTACAAACACTTTTATCACACTGGCACTGCGCTTCTCGTCCATGGTGAATGCCGTGCGGTCCCAGTCGCATGATGCACCCAGGCGTCGCAACTGCTTCAGGATGATGCCACCGTGCTCGTGTGTCCAGTCCCATGCGTGCTTCAGAAACTCATCGCGTGTCAGGTCATGCTTCTTTATTCCCTGCTCAGCGAGTTTCTTCACTACCTTGGCTTCGGTAGCAATAGAGGCGTGGTCGGTGCCTGGCACCCAGCAGGCATTCTTGCCCTCCTGACGGGCACGGCGAACCAATATGTCCTGTATGGTGTTGTTCAACATGTGACCCATGTGCAATACTCCAGTCACATTGGGTGGGGGAATAACTATAGTATAGGGCTGACGTCCATCGGGCTTGGAACTGAACAGTTTGTGTTCCATCCAATATTCATACCACTTCGATTCCACTGCATGTGGGTCGTATTTGCTTGCTAATTCCATGTTCTTTGTTCTTTTATGTTGGGTCTGAATAACCACTGATTTTGATTTTGCCTGCAAAATTACGAAATTAGTACTCAATATACAAATCTTACCATAGTCAATTCCTTAATTATTTGCACATTACAAACCATAAAGAGGGGTACGACGCTTTGGCCGGACCCCTCTCATGCTATATATTTCTACAATTGTTATCTACTTCAGACGGTTGATGGCTTCATTGTAGCCTGCTACAAGGGCTCTCATCACTTCGCTTACTGGTTGCACCTCGCGTATGGCAGATGCTATCTGTCCTATCTCTACCTCGCCGTGGTCTGTGTCATCCTCAAAAATGCCACGACGCGCACTGCCTGGAGGTACAAGACCGAGAAGATCCTCACGTGAGGCTCCTTCCTTTTCTGCCTCGTCTATCTTGCCGAAGAGGGCATTTTTCACCAGACGGGTGGGAGAGAGGAGTTTCAGTGTGAGCATGGTGTCGCCTTCTTCCAAACTGGTGCAGCGTTGCTTGTATGCATCCGAGGCGCTGCTCTCTGTGGTCAGTGCGAACAGAGTACCAATCTGCACTCCCTCGGCACCGAGGGCCTCGGCAGCCAGCCATGCCTTACCCGATGCTATGCCACCGGCTGCTATAAGTGGCAGGGTGGTGGCACGTCGTACCTGTGGTACCAGCACCATGGTGGTGGTCTCTTCACGACCATTGTGACCACCTGCCTCAAAACCTTCGCATACCACGGCATCTACGCCTGCCTCTTCGCACTTGCGGGCAAACTTACTGCTGCTCACCACATGGCATACCTTCACGCCGTGTTCATGCAGGAGAGCGGTGTATTTCTTAGGACTGCCAGCCGAGGTGAATACTATCTTCACACCTTCTTCGATGATAATCTGTATGAAGGTCTCTGCATTGGGGTTCATGAGCGGCAGGTTCACTCCCCATGGCTTTTCGGTGGCAGCACGTAGTTTGGTGATATGCTCGCGCAGCAGTTCAGGTGTCATTGAACCTGCGCCGAGCAGTCCCAGTCCACCGGCGTTGCTCACTGCGGCTGCCAGTCGCCAACCGCTTATCCATACCATGCCTCCCTGTATCACAGGATGTTCTATGCCAAACAGGGCACATACTCTGTTGTCTCTCATAACTATTGGATTTGTTTTGAAAAAAGCACCCCCCACCATGAGGTGAAGGGTGCTCAGTGATAGTATAAATCAGATTATTTGTTCATGTATTTCTTGCCATTCTGTATCACAACACCCTTGTAACTGTTGTTCACACGCTGTCCGGCAATGTTGTACATTGGAGTATTAGCATCAGCCTTGGTCACGGAGGTAGTATTGATACCTGTAGTTGCATCAAACTTGGTTGGTATCAGTTGCAATGTGCCCTTGAATGTCTTGACAATACCAGTGGCATTGTAGTACTTATCAGTGCCTACATACTGTTCGAAGTCGTTGAATGCTTCGTCTGCAAACTCGTTGTACAACTTGATTTTCTCAGTGCCCACAGTCAGGTAGTACTCGGTCGTTTCTTCATAAGGTGCAGGAGCGGCGCCAGCAAGTTGCAGTTCTATCACACCTATCTGAGTGTTTGCAGCTACGGACAATACTACTTCATTTGCACTGCCGGTCCATTTTGCCTCTGTCTCGGTGAACTTACCTTGGTCGTTCTTTGCAGGTGCGGTCAGCGTACCCGTGTTAACTGTATTGCCATCAGCCCATTTTACATTTGAGGGTTGATTGTGCAGGGTGAATACTATGCCGTTCATGGTTTGTCCTGTTGGAGCTGTGATGGTCAGTGTGCCGCCATACATGCGCAGACGAGGTGCAGCACTCCAAATACGGTTTGGTGTACCACTGGGATTAGCAGTCACGGTAATAGTAGCACCGTCAACAGCTGCAGAAGTTATGGTCTCGGTTATATCACCGTCTGTAACTGCTGTTGCTCCATTACCACTGCTTGTGCCTGGAAGTGTGGGGAAAAGGGTGGCATAGTCGGTGTTGATGTCAAACTTTATACTGCCTTCCTGTGGATCAACTGGAGTTGTGCCGTCGGTGGTAATGGTGGCACCGTTGATTATCACAAGATTGCTAAGATTGTTGGCTGCCTCTGCTATCGTTATTTCGGTAGGTGTCACTTCAGTCACTTCGCCGTGCAGCAGATTGTCATCATTGGTGTAACCTGTCAGGGCTACAGCCTCGGGCAGTCCGTTATACTCATCGCGTGTCACTATCACACTACCGTTAATGCTCTCACCTACCTCGAAATTCAGGTTGTTGTCGCCGTTGTAGTAGAACTCTACACTGCCGCTCTCATCGCGTACGAAGGCCTGTGTATAACCATTAGAAGCAACATTGAAAATGTGAGTCACCTGTGCATTGTTGAGGGTGAGGTTGGCATGCTTGCCTTTCTCCAGTGCCACAAACTCAGCTATGTTGTTCACATCAACGATAGTGGGACCCACAGGTCCAACTTCACTTTCAACGAAGTCGCCTGTCAGTGCTATCTCGTAGTCGTCGTTATATGGTAGAAGTATACCTGTCACATCGTATGCCTTGGTTGGGTCAGTGTCGCTAAGAGCGAGCTTGAACTTGTTGTATAGAGCTATGCTTTCATCACCGATAGTTCCTGTGGCAGAGGTCTTCACATTGTTCTTGTCCAAAGCAAATGTGCCTACGGTTACACCGCGTAGCAGCACGAGATCGCACACATATTTGCTGTCCTTCATCACGCTGAGGGTCAACTCCTTCGGTGAAACATTGGCTGCAGTGCTGGTCAGGTTGTCAGCATTTGTGGCATCAGTCTTGACAAATTCAGGTGCATTCTGGTATATGTCATACTTACCGGTAACGGTTCCGTTCACTTTGTTGCCAGCTTCGAGGTTAAGGCCCGCTTTGAAGAAGTCAATGGCACCGCTGGCATCGCGCACATAGGTGTCGTTGGTGCCTACATAGAGTACTTCTGCATCGGTGAGAGTCAGCTCAGCTTCTGAGCCTTTCTCAAGCGCCTTGAAAGCTGCTATGTTTGCTGCCTTGGGCAGTTCGGTCTTTTCAAACGTCATTTCTGCGCTCTTGCCAGTTGTCTCGTCGAATGCCTTCACTGTGCATGACTCTGTAATGGTGAAGGGGGCAGTATAACTTATGGCATTGTCATTGCTTTCATCTGCGGGGTCACTTCCATCGAGCGTATAGTATATCATGGCATTTGAGGCAGATGACTTGATGGTCACCTCGGTGCTGGTCACAAAGGGAGTCTGACCACTGATTGTCAAAGTGGCCTCGGCAGCGCCTTCTTCCACAGTGACTGTGATGGTGGCAAAGTTGTAACCTTTGGTGAAAGAGAACGTCACACTCTGAGCATCGCCAGTCCACTCTGCATTGTCTATGTTAAGTGTTCCTGAATCGGCACTGATTCCATCCGTGTTGGTTGCATTGGTAGTATGCACATAAGCAATTTTTGTAATTTTCTTGCCAGAGGGAACAGAAAAAGACAATGTCGCACCTTTGTACAAACGAAGTTGTACTTTTTGAGTATTGTAGTCGGTCCAAAAACGATTAGGTGTGGTTCCCGTAGCTGGTGTAACGGCCATTGTAACACCGCTTTTCACATAACTGACCTCAGAAGTTATGTCACCAGAAGTGTCTCCACTGGCTGAAACACCTGTTATGCCAGCAAACATTGAGGCATGCTCGGCATCAAAGTCAAATAACACATCTGTGGCAGAGGCAATGTGGCATACAGCCAACAGCATCACTGCCAGTGAATAGCGTAAAATTTTGTTCATGTAAGTCTTGTTTATAGTTAATAGATTAATGATTTTCAGTGCAAATATAACACTTATTGGGGGCTGCACAAAATATTTCAGTGAATATTTTCGTGCAGCCCCCAATTAAAAGTGTCAGTATCTTCTATTGACTTGGTTTAACTGTCGTATTCCTGCCAACTCTTTACCTTAATGTCCTCTTGCTTCATGGCGCAGAAGGCTTCAATGAATGCCTTTGCCAGTCGTACGTTGGTCATAAGCGGTATGTTGTGGTCGATGGCACCGCGACGGATGCGATAGCCGTTTGTCAGTTCACGCTTGGTATGGTTCTTCGGCACGTTGATTATAAGGTCCAGACGATGGTTGGCTATCAGGTCCATCACATTGTCCTCACCAGCCTCGTCAGGCCATTTCACTGCCTTGGCATTCACACCGTTCTCCTGCAGGAAACGTGCTGTTCCGGCAGTGGCATATACCTCGTAGCCCTTTTCTACTAACATGCGTGATGCATCGAGCAGGTCAACTTTTCCTTTCACACCACCAGAGGAGATGAGTACCGAGTGCTTGGGCAGACGGTAGCCGGTGGCTATCAGTGCATTGAGAAGTGCCTCGTTCAGGTCGTCGCCCAGACAACCTACTTCACCTGTCGACGACATGTCTACACCAAGCACAGGGTCTGCATTCTGCAGACGGGCGAAAGAGAACTGAGAGGCTTTCACGCCTATGCGGTCTATGTCAAACTCGCTCTTGTCTGCACGGGTATAGGGTGCGTCGAGCATAATCTTAGTAGCGGTCTCGATGAAGTTGCGCTTCAGTATCTTGCTTACGAAGGGGAACGAACGTGAAGCACGCAGGTTGCACTCTATCACACGCACCTGACGGTCCTTGGCAAGGAACTGTATGTTGAAGGGTCCGCTGATGTTCAGTTCCTTGGCTATCTTGCGGGCAATTTTCTTTATCTGACGTATGGTAGAGAAATAGATATGCTGGGCTGGGAATACCATGGTGGCATCGCCACTGTGCACACCGGCATACTCTATGTGTTCGCTTACTGCGTATTCCACTATCTCACCCTTGTCGGCTACGGCGTCAAACTCTATCTCTTTGGTGTCTTGCATGAACTTCGACACTACCACCGGATATTCCTTGCTCACCTCGGTGGCCATCTGAAGGAAACGATCCAGTTCTTCAAAGTCGTAACATACATTCATGGCTGCGCCGGAAAGTACGTAGGAGGGACGAACCAAGACTGGGTAGCCCACCTTCTCCACAAACTCATGTATATCGGCAGTGGAGGTCAGTGCACGCCACTCCGGCTGGTCTATGCCCAGTTTGTCGAGCATGGCAGAGAATTTGTCGCGGTTTTCTGCACGGTCTATATTAACTGGTGAGGTGCCAAGCACGGGCACTCCCTGGTGGTAGAGTTTCATCGCCAGGTTGTTGGGTATCTGACCACCCACGCTCACTATCACTCCACGCGGCTGTTCCAAATCGATCACGTCAAGCACGCGTTCAAACGACAACTCATCGAAATACAACCTGTCGCACATGTCATAGTCTGTTGACACCGTCTCGGGGTTGTAGTTTATCATTATCGACTTGTATCCCAGGTTTCTTGCTGTATTGATAGCATTCACTGAGCACCAGTCAAATTCTACAGATGAGCCGATGCGATAGGCTCCACTGCCCAGTACTACCACCGACTTCTCGTTCTTGTAGTAGTCTATATCGTGACCGCTCACCGCGTATGTCATATATAGGTAGTTGGTCAATTCTGGGTGTTCGCTCGCTACGGTGTTGATACGTTTCACTGCCGGCAGTATGCCACGCTGCTTGCGATTGCGGCGCACTTCCAGGTTCTCTTTCACCATATTGCCCTGTTCGGGTTTAAGCACGAAGCGGGCTATCTGGAAGTCGCTGAAGCCTGCTGCCTTCACCTCACGAAGAAAGTCATCGCTCAGGTCTTCTATGCGGTTGTATGTCTGCAACTGGTGTTTCAGGTCTACTATGTGTTTCAGACGCTCCAGGAACCAAACGTCTATCTTGGTCAGTTCCTCTATGCGCTCCACGGTGTAACCATTCTCCAGGGCCTGGGCGATAGCGAAGATACGAAGGTCGGTGGGATTGGAGAGGGCATCGTTCAGATCGTCAAACTTGGTGTGGTCGTTGCCCACGAAACCGTGCATACCCTGACCAATCATGCGTAGACCCTTCTGTATCATCTCCTCAAAACTGCGACCAATGGACATAATCTCACCCACCGACTTCATCGATGAACCGATTTGCCTGCTTACACCAGCAAACTTTGTCAGATCCCAGCGAGGTATCTTGCATATCATGTAGTCGAGAGAAGGTGCCACGTAGGCACTGTTCGGAGTGCCCATCTCGCCTATCTGGTCCAGTGTATAGCCCAGTGCTATCTTTGCAGCCACGAAAGCCAAAGGATAACCGGTGGCTTTGGAAGCGAGGGCTGAAGAACGGCTCAGACGGGCGTTGACCTCAATGATTCGATAGTCATTGGTCTCTGCATTGAAGGCGAACTGTATATTGCACTCACCCACAATGTTCAGATGACGCACACAATTGATAGACAATTCCTGAAGCATCTTCACCTGTTCGTCGGTGAGAGAACAGGTGGGTGCCACTACTATTGACTCGCCGGTATGTATGCCCAGTGGGTCGAAATTCTCCATGGACGCCACGGTGAAGCAATGGTCATTGGCATCTCGTATCACCTCAAACTCTATCTCCTTCCATCCTTTCAACGACTCTTCCACCAACACCTGAGGGGCAAATGTGAAGGCACTCTCAGCCAACTCCACAAACTTCTGCTCGTCGGGGCAGATACCGCTGCCAAGTCCGCCCAGGGCGTAGGCACTGCGTATCATGATAGGGTAACCTATCTTGCGTGCTGCAGCCAGTGCGTCTTCCATATTCTCCACCGCCTCGCTTATAGGAGTCTTGAGTGATGCTGTGTCGAGTTTCTTTACAAACAAATCACGGTCTTCGGTGTCCATAATGGCCTCTACAGAGGTGCCCAGCACCTGCACACCATATTCTTCCAATGTGCCATTACGATACAACTCGGTGCCGCAGTTGAGGGCGGTCTGTCCGCCGAAAGCCAAAAGAATGCCGTCAGGACGCTCCTTCTTGATGATCTCTGTTACGAAATAAGGGGTGACCGGTTGGAAATACACCTTGTCGGCTATGCCTTCTGAGGTCTGAATGGTGGCAATGTTGGGATTGACAAGGACGGAGGATATACCCTCCTCGCGCAATGCCTTCAATGCCTGTGATCCCGAATAGTCAAACTCGCCAGCCTGACCAATCTTTAAGGCGCCACTACCGAGCACCAAAACTTTCTTCAGTGATTTCTTCATGTGTGATGTGCTTTGTTTTGTTAGTGAAAGTTGCCGTTTGAAAGCAATCCGTTCTTTCAGCCTGCAAAAGTACAAAGATTTTTAAGAATTACACTACATTAGTGAACTTTTTTATCTATTTTTGCAAACAAATTATAAATCTAATGCTTAACGAAATTCCAATCTCTCTCATAGATGCGGCTGTGGGCTATAAATCGCACCGCAAAACAGTTAGTGTGTTGCAACATCTTGATGCAAGTCTGCAAAGAGGAATGCTGACTTGCCTTATAGGACAAAACGGGGTGGGGAAGTCTACACTCATGCGTACGATTGCAGGCTTCCAACCTGTTATTGACGGACAAGTGCAGGTGTATGGACAAAATGTGGAAAGTATGACGCAGGCACAACTGGCAAAACAGGTGGCAGTGGTGCTGACTGAGAAGCCCGATGTACAGAATATGACAGTTTATGACATGATAGCCATGGGGCGTACTCCATATACAGGCTTTTGGGGAAACCTCAAGGATGAAGACTGCCAGGTGGTGGAGCATGCTATTGCTCAGGTAGGCATTTACTCCTTGTCAAAACGAATGGTAGACACTCTCAGCGATGGCGAAAGACAGAAGGTGATGATAGCCAAGGCTTTAGCGCAACAGACGCCTGTGATATGCCTCGATGAACCAACGGCTTTCCTCGACTACCCGTCAAAGGTGGAGATGATGCTGATATTAAAGAGACTATGCCGTGATGAGAAGAAAAGTATTCTGATGTCTACTCACGATTTGGAGTTGGCTTTGCAACTGGCCGACTTGCTATGGCTGGTTTCAGCCGATGGCTCCCTATCTATTGGCAGCCCGAAGGAGTTGGCTGACAATGAACTCTCTCGTTTCGTGGAGCGCAATGGCATACATCTGGATGCAGACACGCTCACAATAAGGGTAGAAGTAAATGACGGGCATCACCGCTATCAGTGAATGCCCGTCGTACAATAATGTATTTTTACCTCTGTTATTATCTGTTACGCTCTGCCTGTCTTATGACATTGACATTGGACTGCTCAAGGTTCGTCAGTCTGACGCGCTTTGATACAGGACGGTACCAGCGTTGCTGGTTGAAGTAACGTATCATATCGTCGGTGTCGAAGATATATCCATGACGAGCATATATCTCGTTGCGCATGATTTTCAACTGCCATGCTGTATATCCATCCAGGTCTCCAGGGTTGATGCGCTCGGTAGAAGCCCAAGGGAACATGCCGGCACCCTTTGCATAGAAATTGGATGGGCGATCTGTGGGCTCAGGACGGTTGGGACGGTAGTAGGGGTCCTGTGCAGGTACTTCTACTATCTCTTTCTGTTTTACCACTACAGTGTCGTGAACTACTACTACGTTTTTGTTTTTGTCTTTGTCGTTTTCATCGTCAAATTCATCAGTGCCAGGTGCTACCTGAGTGGTGTCAATGACTTCCATACTTGTGCTGTCGTCTACCAATAAATCGCCACCGGTCGTAGGTGTGGTGGTAGTACTTGAACTGGTGCTGCTGCCGGAATCCTTATTTGCCAGATAGTCGTAGAGGAAATAACCTCCTACTCCCAAACCACCTGCTATGAGCAAACCCAAGATTATCCAAAGTGCTGTCTTGCCGCCGCTCTTCTTCGGCTGTTTGGGATTGTTGTAAGCGGGATTCTGTGCTGCAGGTTGAGGACCATAACCCTGGGGCTTGGCCTGCGGTTGAGGACCGTAACCCTGGGGCTTGGCCTGCGGTTGAGGACCATAACCTTGGGGCTGCGCTGGCTGCTGTGGCTGCACTGGCTGCTGAGGTTGCACCGGCTGCTGAGGTTGCACCGGCTGCTGAGGTTGCACCGGCTGTACAGGCTCTGGCGTTCCCACTAGTGTGTCTTGGGTTATGATTACAGGTTTCTGTGGTTGTACAGGCTGTACGGGCTGTTGTGTGATATCATTTTGTGGCTGAGGTATCTGTGGCGCACCGCATGATGGACAGAATTTTGAACCGTCAGCAATTTCAGAATGACAATTGGGACACTTCATAACTTTAAATTTTTATGGTTATACAATATTCTTTTAATGGTCAGTTGGAATATGTGTATATGTATACACATTGCTGCAAAGTTAAACTTTTAAATTGTTTTTTACAAGAAAAAAACAAATAATTTGCGGGTAATACAAAAATATGGTAATTTTGCAGCGTGGAACTTGAGATGAAAAACAGTTTAAAGGATACGGTAAACAAAAGCAAAGGCACCAGTCAGGAATTGGATGCCTCCAAGAATCTTGCATGCGAGGCAGAGGACAAGTCTCCGTGGTTTGCCATAAGACTGTTTGGAATGCACTTGAAGGATGTAGAAAAATATTTCAACGATATTCCTGTCACTACATTCGTTCCACGTCACTATGTGGACTACGAAGACCGCCCCGGACACATAAAGACAGAACTCAGACCAGTCGTCTCAAACCTTATCTTTGTAAGGAAAGAATCTACCGATGCCTTATTTAAAGAAAAGGTCAGATTGGCTCCTTATCCCATGTATGTGCTGAGAAAACAAAACATGACACGCGACTATTACGAGATACCTGCCAGGGAAATGTTGCAATTCAGAATGATGTGCGACCCCGACCTGGCAAAGAGCATGTTTCTCACAAGCGAAGAGGCAGCACTGAAAATAGGCGACCCTGTAGAGGTAAGGTTCGGACCCCTCAAAGGATTGACCGGCAGATTGGTAAGACAAAGCAAAAAATACTATCTGCTTAAAGAGGTGCCCGGCATGGGGGTGATGCTGAAGGTATCAAGATGGTGTTGCAGACCGATTGAAGAAATGAAATCTTGATTTAAATCAATTTTTTATTTTTGCTTCTTTCGATGCAATAATGTATCTTTGCAGTCTAAAACCGATGGACGTCTCTGTTGGTTAGATATTTTTATTTACATTACATATACTCGTATGGGAGGTTTCTTTGGAGTAATATCCGAAAAGAATTGTGCTACTGACCTGTTTTATGGCACAGACTATCATTCTCATCTCGGCACGAAACGCGCCGGTATGGTTACGTTCGACCACAAGGAGGGCTTCTTCCGCTCTATTCACAGTCTGGAGAGGAGTTACTTCAGGTCTAAATTTGAAGACGAACTAGACCATTTTGTGGGAAAACAAGGCATTGGGGTGATTAGTGACACTGATCCGCAACCCATTATCGTCAACTCCCATCTGGGCAGATATGCCGTTGTGACTGTAGCGAAAATAAATAACATCAGGGAAATAGCCGATGAACTGTTGCAGCATCGTATGCATTTCAGTGAGATGTCTGCCAACAAAATAAACCAGACGGAACTGGTGGCACTGATCATCAATATGGGCAACTCGTTTACCGAGGGTATCAACCTGGTATTTGACAAGATAAAAGGTTCCTGCTCTATGCTCATACTCACCGAGGAAGGCATTATTGCAGCAAGAGACAGACTGGGGCGCACACCCATCCTCATAGGAAAGAACCACGTGGGTTACGCTGCGGCGTCGGAAAGCACGGCTTTCCCAAATCTCGACTATCATATTCTGCGCGATGTGGGACCAGGAGAAATAGTGCGCCTGCATGCAGACAGCATAGAGGTAATGCAGAAACCTATGACACGTTGCCAGATCTGTTCTTTCCTCTGGGTATATTATGGCTTCCCGACATCCGACTATGAGGGCGTCAACGTGGAGCAAATGCGTGAGAAGAATGGAGAAATAATGGGTCGCGAGGATGATGTGGATGCTGACTGTGTGTGCGGTATTCCAGACTCCGGAGTAGGTTGTGCACTTGGATATTCTGAAGGTCACGGTATCCCCTATCAGCGCACTGTCCTCAAGTACACTCCCACATGGCCACGCTCATTCACACCTGGAGATCAGAGACGTCGCGACTTGGTGGCGAAAATGAAACTCATTCCTAATCATGCGCTTCTCAAGGATAAGAGGGTGGTGTTCTGCGATGACTCTATAGTTCGCGGTACCCAATTGCGCGACAACGTACGCACCTTCTTCGAATATGGTGCCAAGGAAGTGCATGCACGCATCTCTTGTCCTCCACTGGTCTATGGTTGCCCGTTTATCAACTTCACATCATCAAAGAGCGACCTGGAATTGCTGGCAAGACAGATAATACGCGATTTTGAGGGCACCGATGATGCAGACCTGGAGACATACGCATCTACGGACTCGGAGAAATATAAACGTATGGTTGAGGAAATGGCGCGCAGACTGGGCCTGACCTCACTGAAATTCTCAAAACTTGAAAATCTAATAGATGCAATAGGACTGCCTAAGGAAAAGGTGTGTACGCACTGCTTTGACGGTTCCAGTTTCTTCTGATGCTACCTATCTAGAAAGGAACTTGATACGTTGACTCATTAACGACAAAAATATGAATCATCCCAATCATACACCACGTTTTGCTGTAATAGACAACAATTCGTTGTCTATTATGGGACTGAAACAGATACTACAGCAGGTAGAACCTACTGTGGAGGTGGTGGGATTTAACTCTGTTAATGAGTTTCATGCTGCCAATCCTGATACCTTTGTTCACTATTTTGTAAACATAAGCATTCTTCTCAACCATAGACACCTTTTCGAAGAGAGACGGAGGAGAACCATCGTACTCACTACGTCGCCAGAGGTGGAACATCAACTCTCGGGTTTCAATTCGCTGTATATCAATCAGAGTGAAAACCTCATAATAAGAGATTTGTTGTTGCTCATGCAGAAAGGTCACCCTCATGGCAATAATCTACCCATCAATCCACAGGGACCTGTCCTTACCGCAAGAGAGACTGAGGTCCTCGCCCTTGTAGTTCAAGGATTGTTAAACAAGGAAATAGCCGAACGACTCAATATATCCATGAATACTGTCATCACTCATCGCAAGAATATGATGGATAAACTCGGCATGCGCAGTGTCTCGGCATTGACTATATATGCGGTGATGCACGGACTGGTAGACATTCATAAAATCTGATACCATAAAATTTTGTTAAAAATTTCTAACAAATAGAACAAACACGGTTTAAATAAAGTATATTTGCCACGTTTTACAAACATGTTTTACTAATTAATCTAGACCAAGTATGAAGAAATTATTTCTTTTTGCCGTGGCAGCCGTTGGACTGTGCATGGTAAGTTGCAACCAGAAGAAAGACGTAGAAACCACACAGGTAGAGAGTGTTGACTCTGTGGCCGCTACAGTGGCTGATCCCGCTGCTGAAATGCAGGCTGCTATCGAGGCTAACGATACCTCCAAATTCCAGAAGATTGTTGCTACCGTGACTGAGAAGTTCGAAGGTCTGAAAGACCTGGCTGACAGCGAGGCTGTGAAAACTGCCAAAGAATATGTGGCTAAGGCTCAGGCTTTCCTCAAGGAGAATGCTGACAAGATCAAGGGTTTTGTAGGTGGAAATGCTACTATCTCTGGTCTTCTGGACAAGGTGACCGCTATTCCTGCTGATGCCCTCTCTCTCGGTGAGGATGCTAAAGAGGCTGTAGAAGATGCTGCTGCTGAGAAGGTAGAGGAAGCAAAGGATGCTGCCGCCGAGAAGGTTGATGCTGTAAAGGACGCCGCTGCCGGGAAGGTGGAGGCTGCCAAGGAAGCAGTAGACAATACCAAGAAGGCTGTGAAGGAGACTGTTGACAATGCAAAAGAAACAGGTAAAAAGGCTGTAGAAGATGTGAAGGGTGCCGTAAACGACGTTAAGAAAGGACTGGGACTCTAATTCAATTTTCAATAAGTAATAGATACGGGTGAGGCTCATGGAGAGCCCCACCTTTTTTCATGCTCACGTGTGAGTGGTGTGAAAGCAAATGAAAGCGGCGCATCCATGACAGATGCGCCGCCTACTATAGAGATAAGAGATAATGACTTATGCTTCTTCGCTCCAGTCTTCCTGAGTCTTGCGTACGTATGTCTTGTAGCGCAGTTGTGCCATCCTCTGTGCCTCGGCAAAGAGTTCCTCTGCCTCGTTGGGATATGCTTTCTTCACCGACAGGTAACGCACCTCACCCAGAAGGAAGTCGTGGAAGTTAGCCCAGTTGGGCTCCTTAGAGTCGAGAGAGAACGGGTTCTTTCCTTCCTCTGCCAGAGCGGGGTTGAAACGCCACAGATGCCAGTATCCGCACTCCACAGCCTTCTTCTCCTCGGCCTGGCTCTTACCCATACCGCCCTTGGCCTTCAGACCGTGGTTGATACAGGGAGCGTAGGCGATGACGATTGAAGGTCCGTGCCATGCCTCGGCCTCGCGGATAGCCTTCAGGGTCTGAGCGTGGTCAGCACCCATAGCAATCTGAGCGACATATACATAACCGTAGGTGGTAGCAATCATACCCAGATCCTTCTTGCGGATGCGCTTACCCTGAGCAGCGAACTGAGCGATAGCACCGAGCGGAGTAGCCTTAGAGGCCTGACCACCAGTGTTAGAGTAAACCTCAGTATCGAGCACGAGGATATTTACATC
>CAMHPC010000015.1 GCA_946186945.1 uncultured Prevotella sp. | reverse complement strand
TGTTGCTCAGGAACTTATAAATAAAGTTAAATCAAAGTGTTGCGGAATTAAGGATATATACAATACTTGGTATTTTCCTTGGATATGGACTTATAATTGGAGGTTTTACAATCCTTGGAGAATCCTTGGAATGCGAGGTGAAAATACTTGATATAGTCGTTTCTTGCATTGTTCTTACACAATTTGTTCAATTCTTATTGTTCCCACTTGTTAATCTCGACAAACCTGCTCACAAAGAGGTAGGAATGATGGGGATACACATGTTTGCTCTGAGCGTATATTGCTTGTTTTCAATGGGGTTCATCGTTTGGAGCATTGTCAATCAGATACAATTCAAGTATCAGCTAATGGGGCATTTAGCTTTATTTCTCATCTTAATAATGGGGCGTGTCGCCACATTGCATTCTGGTGTAAAAGTACAGCAAATTTATGAAAAGGAACAAATAATTGTCGGAGGAAAAATGGTATTGCAAAATGTTATGAATGATCTTATGGACGAAGTTCCTGCATCTCAACAAATTGACGAGTCAATTAAATGTAGAATATTGTCTCTGTGTGATTCTATTCGCTATCTTAGTCCAACGTCAAATGCAGATGCAAAGAATTTGGAATATCAATTCGTCCAATCTGTCAAGGACCTGAAGGTCTTAATGAAAAATACAACATTAAACAAAGAAAAAATCTTTGAAGAAATTGATAATCTTGAAAGTATTTTATCAAGAAGGAAAAGGTATTAACAATATAATCTATTATCTTATGTCAACAACAGGAAAGATATTCAATGATTCGAGCAACATCTATCAAGATCAGGCTCGGCTGTTGTTCAATTTTTATGAACAGGCAGCAGAACGTATTGTTCGACAAGAAGAAACTTTAGAAATGCAAATACAACAGCTGCAGTCGGACAGAGAACAGGTGGAACTTTTAAAAAGTGATATTTGGAAATGGTTCTTGACGATTGTGGCATTCTTCATGTTTTGGATACGCCGTAATAAGTATAATAGGCAAATCGAGGCAATTGATGAAAAGATTGCAGAGAAACAAACAGAGTATGCTAATATATTTAGGGATTATAAGGTGACAAAAATGGGTGTAGCCTATATTCCTGTCGCACGTCAAATGTCATACGAAGACAGGTGTTTTGTGGTTGACTACACAGGTAATGTCCCTCTTTCTAGAGTGAGCTTGCAGTTGCCTCGCCAAAGTGATTTACTAGCGAAAACAATGTCGCAGATGGAGAATCTTACCTTAGAAGCACCAATTGTTGAAACTTCTAATGAAGCAGAAAGCATTGATACAAACGATTATTCACTTTCTATACAGGAAGTTACGCAAAGTGATTATGTGGGTAAACTTGATAGGTCACTTCGTACTATTTCATACTGCATGAACGATACGGAAGTGAAATCTGTTGATTTGCCATTAGTGGCAGGTAACAGTGATTATTTGGCGTTCTTGGATGAATATACAACCAGCGACCCTGGTAATCATCCTGTAGTTAACATCTTTGACGATAAGAAATATGATAATGAAATTAATGATTTCTGCCAATTGAACAAACTCAAGGACTCGTTGTCAAGTGATACAGAGCAATTCGAGGATGTGCTAAAACACCTTATGCATACCATGGCAATGTCAGTACAAACCATTTCGGCTTTGAAATTGGCTTCCACGGATAAAGTCGTAAATAAGTCGAACGATTTGCTGTTCAGAATTCTTAAGTCGCCTTATAATCATTATTCACCACTTCTTGAAGCGGAAGAAATAATGCGAATTCGCAACGAGCGTTTTGATTATGCAGATTCGATCCAGGGATATGAACCTTTTCAACTTCGGGAAAGTTCACGCGTACGATATAATCTTTTTGCTGATGAGTGGATGGCAGAAGATAATAGTAGTGCAAGTGTTCCTTTTGGGGTCCACCAAATCTATGAGGAAATCGTAGCACCAATGGTTCAACGTCTTATGATGGAAAATCGAGTAGAGCGTATCCGTATTTATAGCCAAATACACGATCAAAAGATTAGCTATTTGAATAAGTGGCATCAAGATGTAGATGCTTTTTATCGCTCTAATCACGCAGAAAGTGCAGACATCATTAACAACATGCAACAGACTTTAAGTGAATATGTAGAAGCTTATAACACATTGTCTCAACTGCAGAAAACACTAGAAAATATGGAAACGGAAGGAGCAACTTTGGATAAGACCATCGTTCAGAAACAGGATAATAGTACCGAAACACTAGCCGCATTTGAAAATCAGGCAATAGAATTTAAAAGAGTACAGGATGAGTTTTGTGATTATATGGACAGGCTTCAGGAAGACATAGCTCTGAAAGCCGAAAAATTTGGCCATGTGGAGTTTTACGATGCACGCTTGCAGGATGGCTATTCAAATTCAATGGCAATAGCGGCAGGAGAAGTTCAAAATCTTGATAATCGTCGTAAACCTCTCGCTTTTACAAACCCATTGCTTGCAAAAGAATCAGTACTATTGCCAGAACCAAATGTAGAGGATGTGACTTTTGAGCACCTTTCCCTTAATCTTCCATCCCTTGCTGTTACTGCATTAGACGCAGTTAGTAATATTACAATAGATAATGTAGAAGAATCTAAGATGGCCAACAATGAAAATTTTGATATTGAAGAAGGGGATATACCTGATGAGGATGACATCCCAGATATTCCCGATGAAGTTTGATACTTTCGAAATGTCAAAAGGAGGTGGCAGTAACCCTTCCCCTTCAAAATGGCAACCCCCATTGTCTAAATGATATCGTGTGTAATATTGTTTAATATTTTTTAGGAGAATAAATATGGCAACATTAATTCCATGTGAGGTTGATACCACTCCAATGGCTGATGAACTTCGAAGTGTTTCTAAACATGTTATGGGGACAACGGCGGCGGTAGTAGCGATGGAGAGCGCTGTCATTGCAGCAGAAAATGCCAGTGCTGATAAAGTCTGCAAAAACGTTAACCGTGGTTTCTTTGCGTTATTACAATCGCAAATTTCACAGAAGATTGCAAACAAACAAAGTCGTGTTGAAGCATTGTTGATGAAGTTGGCTCAACAAAAACGTCAATTACTCGGCATAAAAGCTAATATGGAACGTGAATATGGTAGAATAACTGAACGCTATCTTCGTATTTTTACTGTTATCAACAAAGGACTCGAACAAAGAATACGCCAACTGGATCAACCGGTTTTTGAATTTGTTAACAAACACATGGTCACAGCATCGAATAGAATGCACGCTCTGATCGGTTGTGTTTCGACATCACAGACTGAAGGGCTTTATCAAAGCCAGCAAATATTGGTTTCCAGAATTAAGTATAACGCAAAATCAGCTTTAGAACAATCCGCTAATTTCCTATTGCAAATAGGCGAACAAAGAGTGTTGACAGATAAAGTTTTGATAAGCAACCTTAAGGGAAATGAAGATAAAGCGTATCAGATACCGGTGATTGTATGGGAAACCATCGATAACTCGGTAGGAATCCCGCAAATGAAAGTGGTAGCTAATGGTCAGATCGTAGGTTCCAATTTGGCGTCTATCGGTGACTTCATAAGAAACGAAACGGACTTACCTTGGCGTCAAGAAGGTTCCTCAGCAGAAATCACTGAAGAGTTCTCTCATATCCTCGAAACTTCCAGCTCTTCGCCAAGGGTGAAGAATGTTATAAAAGAGATGTATTCCTCGGCAAATATAGAAACACTTTAAATTATTCTTTATGGGGTATAGAAGAAGATTTAGACAAACTGTATCTTGTCATTATAGTGGTTCAAAAACAGTAAGCTATCCGGCATCTCAATCTGGAGGTACCCTGAACGTAAATTATAGCGGTACTGCCTATGAAGATGTAGATGTAGATGTTTATGTTGATACTTCACCATTTGAAGAAGGTGTTCAGAGTTGTAATAGTTCTGTTAACGGGCTTACTGCAAGTGTCGGTGCCATGAATGCCGCACAGTGCATTGCGATAACAGAGAATGCTGATAAAATATCTAAGTCTATAATTGACGGATTCTTTCATACTGTTCGTACAGATTTATCTACACAGCAGGCAGAGCTGGAACAGGTCATAGAAGCAAGGCTTCTGCTCCTTCGGCAGCAAGCAGCAACACTACGTAATAAACAAAAAAAGATGTCAGATGATTATGCACGAACATCTGCAAGATACCAGAAACTCTTTGCTGATCTGAATAACGAACTCTCTGTTAGGATTCATGAAGTAGACAAACCTGTTTTTGAACTCGTAAAGGCGGTAGACACCCAGAGTGATAGAATGCTTCATACTGATATGGTTCAGACCGCTGTTACCATGGGCAAAGAGAGCAGTGTGTTGCAAGCTCAGATTAGTGCTGCAACTGTGAAGAATCACGCTTTGGAGGCTATGAGTCAGGCGCAAGCATTTTTGAAAATAAAAGCAACTTCAGAAAAGACTATCCAGGAAACTTCCGTTGAGGGAACAGGTGATGATAACTATTTTATTCCTGTATGTTTCTTGAAAACAGTATCAGAGTCTGAACGAGTAAAAAGAGAATGTTTCATTCCTGATTTATATTTCAAGAATAAATCATTGAAGGACAAACTATGTGAAACCCTTGATGAAATAGAGTTGGAAGAAATTGGCATGTGTGTCTCTGATACTGTTCAGTCATATATGCAGTCAGAAATTGCCAATAAACTCAGTGGAGACGACAATCATTCAATAAGAGTAAGGGCAATGATAAATAAAATGTTAAATAAATTAATTAATAATCATGAATAATTTAAAGGAAATCCATTTGACAGACACTAATATCCGCTTAGATAATAATATCGTAAAAGGCGGTATCCTGCCTAATAAGATGTCCGAACTTTCCAGAACCGTAAATGTAGTAGGCGAAACGGTTGTAGAGGGACCTCTTTATGCTGATAAACTAACAATAGAAGCTGCACCATTAGAAGTGAATGGTGCGGTGTTCACTCTACATGAATTATACATTAACAATGATGTCTCTGGAACTGTGACATTCCGAAAAGCCGTTGGCTCGGCTTCCTCTGTTGTCTCTAGGGCGATGAAATGTATGACAACTTTCTGCTCAGATGTTAATGCTAAAAGAATAGCATTGAGCAATGCTTTTGTAGCAGGGAGTCTTTATGGTGATGAAATAACACTTGAGAACTGCGTCGTAATAGGTGGCGTCTTTGCTACACAAACCCTATTCGTAAAGGATTGCATCGTCGGAACTTTCATTTCGCCTCTTGTCGAATTAGACGGCAATGTCAATTTGCTGTTGCCTTCTGTATTCAGCACAGAACGTGTAAACTATACTAAAACAACACATGTATATTCTCTTGCACTGGCTGATCTTGGATCATTGTATAGACATCAAGAGGAAAGTGAAGAGAGTGGACGGATTGAAATAAACCCTGCGTCTGATGATTTGCATACAGTGCTGACTGACGGTGAACAACAACGATCACTTCATAGTTATAGCGTAGTAGGTAAAGTTTTGGCTGCAGATTTGATAGATACAGACAGATTCCAAAATCATTTCCTTCTCACGGCAGCAGCGCTGGGACCGCAGACACTGAAAACCTATGACCTCGGGACTGATAAAGATGGAAAACCTGCACTACTTACAATTGAGCGGATACGTTCTTTCTTCTTCGATATACTTAGCGGAAAAGTAAAGATAAAAGAACTTGAAGGTTCATTTAGTATAGAAAAGTTTGCAAGAACGACTTAATGGTAATACCATGAAAGTATATTATTATGTGGATAAGAATAGAACACGTCAAGGTCCCATCCTAGTTAATGACCTTGTCATGTTTGATGTGGGTCCGAAAACGCTGGTATGGTGTAAGGGGATGGATAAATGGAAGCATGCCGAAGAAGTCGAAGAGTTGGCTTTCTTGTTTGTAACAGATGAATCTATGAAGGAGTCTATTATGGATGATGATATTGGTACAAGCCAGGAGGACATGGCTCCTTGCGACGAGGGAACTCAGACTCCAGAAGAATATGGATTCAATATGCCACTTATTCAATGTCCCGAATGTGGGAATATGATTTCCGATAAAGCGGTGAAATGCCCCAAGTGTGGCTATCCCGTCGGTCAAACACTAGTTTCTTCGCCAACTCGCAGTTTCAATGATGGCGGAGAGGATTATTATGCTGAAAAGCCATCCTCCCGAAAATGGATTTATGCCATTATAGGAATATTGGTGGTAGCATTGGTAACTGTGATAATCTTGCTCTTGAGAAACTCTGCCTCACAGGAAACAACAGCAGGTGATTCTTCATCAGAAATGACTTCAGAGCAAGTGGAGGAGAAAGAAAAAACCTATGCTTTGTCTACCACGGAAGGAGGTTTTTTGAATATTCGTGAAACTCCCTCTGTCTCCGCTGCGGTTATAGGTAAATTGATGACTGGTGGTGATGCAGCGGAGGTGTTGGGCAAAGAAGGTGATTGGTACAAAATAAGACAGGGCAACATAGAGGGCTACGTCAAAGGCACATACGTGTTTGTGGGTAATGAAAATGAGATTGAAGAGTATAAGAATACAGTAAATAAGAGGGCAAACATGGTGAAGAACTATAACGTGATAGAAGAAACGGACTACGATGAATATCCTGTATATCTCGGTGTTATGCTGAATGGAAAACGTGTAAAGACGGGTATTGGCAGTTATCAGTTGATGATAATTGATGAACACGATTATGATGGCAATGGAATAAATGATTGTCTGTTGCAATATGATGAATTGGGTGGTGCCCATACTCCCTCGTATTTTTGTGTGGTTTATTATGATGAAGGGAGCAGGAAATTCAAAATGACTGATCCAATTGATTTAGGTGACGATGAAGGTTGGTGGTATCTAGGAAAAGATGACGTCAAAGTAGAGTATAAAAACGACAAATGGCTTTTTACTTTCAAATATGGGATAGAACGGAAAACATATTGCTTTGATGGTTCTAAAGTTGTTAAACATGATTCTAATAGGAAGAAAATAGCTTCTGCGAAAAAAACATTCACCCACATGAGCGTTTTCAATGAAGAAAGTTCTGAACAAGACGCAACAAGGCAAATTTATTTCGATATTAATGGAGATGGAGAAGACGAGCTCCTTGTATTCACAAGCAACTCGTCACATGCTGGTGGATGGGGCCGTTATGTATTCATTGAAAAAATTTACTGGTCAGACGGAAGAGTAACAGACCACAACATTGGCGGTGGTTATGAAATAACTTTTTTGACATCCAAAACGAATGGGGTATATGATATACTGATTGACGATATTTATCTTGTCAAATGGAACGGTAACGATTATAAACCTGCACTACTTACAATTGAGCGGATACGTTCTTTCTTCTTCGATATACTTAGCGGAAAAGTAAAGATAAAAGAACTTGAAGGTTCATTTAGTATAGAAAAGTTTGCAAGAACGACTTAATGGTAATACCATGAAAGTATATTATTATGTGGATAAGAATAGAACACGTCAAGGTCCCATCCTAGTTAATGACCTTGTCATGTTTGATGTGGGTCCGAAAACGCTGGTATGGTGTAAGGGGATGGATAAATGGAAGCATGCCGAAGAAGTCGAAGAGTTGGCTTTCTTGTTTGTAACAGATGAATCTATGAAGGAGTCTATTATGGATGATGATATTGGTACAAGCCAGGAGGACATGGCTCCTTGCGACGAGGGAACTCAGACTCCAGAAGAATATGGATTCAATATGCCACTTATTCAATGTCCCGAATGTGGGAATATGATTTCCGATAAAGCGGTGAAATGCCCCAAGTGTGGCTATCCCGTCGGTCAAGTAGAGAATTCTTCGCCAACTCATTTCAATAATGACGGAGAGGATTATTATCCCGAAAAGCCATCTTCCTCCAAATGGCTATATGCTGTCATCGGTGCTCTTGCTGCTGGCATCGTGGCAATGTTCCTGGTCTTGTTGCTAAGAAAAGAGGACACACCGAACACTGCCACTGTTGCCGAACGGCCGTTGCAGGAAACGGCTGCGCCTGAAACATCTTCACAAGATCTGGTCCTTGAAGAACCGTCAACTGACAAGCGAGACGCTATCGTCCGGGGCATTGTCAACAATATGGTGCCGCTGAATGGTGGCTCCTTCCTCATGGGTGCCACCAGTGAGCAAAGTGCCGGTGCTGGTGATGATGAATGGCCGGTACACAATGTGACGCTATCATCGTTTCGCATCGGTCGTTGTGAGGTGACACAGGAAGAGTGGCAGGCGGTGATGGGAAACAACCCGTCACGGTTCAGAGGTGCCCGCAGGCCTGTTGATAATGTGAGTTGGCGCGATTGTCAGACATTTATCAAAAAGCTGAATGACCTGTCGGGGAAGCATTTCCGACTGCCAACAGAGGCGGAATGGGAGTTTGCTGCCAGAGGAGGCAACAATAGCCGTGGCTATACATATAGTGGCAGTAACAGTGTGGGTAGTGTGGCGTGGTATTCTGCTACAAGTGGCTCTCGTACACACGAGGTTGGCTCGAAATCACCCAATGAGTTAGGTCTCTATGACATGACGGGTAACCTGTGGGAGTGGTGCTCTGACTGGTACGGCAGTTATGATAGTGACGGTCAGGTTGACCCCACGGGACCGTACTCCAGTTCTACTCGTGCCATACGGGGTGGCGGGTGGAATGGTGGTCCTGACAACTGTCGTGTGGCAAACCGCGACGGTCGTGCACCAGGTTATCGCAGCGACCGCCTCGGCCTGCGTCTCGCTATGGATGAGTGACTCCTAAGTTCATTGTCGAACCATCCATAGAGAGAAAAATTTGTCGTATGCTTCATAAACACCGAGAGATTCGGTCACATAATCCTTTTCCAACAGTCCTTTTATGGCCGCCTGTACACTGCTCGATGACGGCAGGTGCCAGCGGTGGATGAAATCAGACGACATGATGGAGGTCGCCTTACCAGACTTGCAAATGGCCGTGAACAGTGTTTTCTGTTTTGGCGGCAACTGATACAGGAGCGACTGATAACTGAATTCGTTAGATCTCAATATGTTGTCTATGGCTGTTTCTGTCAAGTCTGGTGTACATGAGCCGCCGGATGGTGTGATGGCATACAACTCGTTCATCACTCGTTGAATGTACCATGTAATGCCGTCAAATCGCTCATACACCAGGTGAAACACGTCAGGATTTAACGATTTCTCCGCCCTCAGAAAATGTTCCTGTGCAAACTGCAAATATCGTTCAGAGGGTATGCAGTCCAGTTTCATAGAGGTGGTGCTCTGGTAGAAAGGACGAGCATAGTTGTGAAATATTTCACTCATCATTCTTCGCTGTGAACCGGAGAAAATGAAATTGGCATTGCGGCAGTGCTGCACGTATGTTCTTAGCATAGCTTCGGCGTTGCTGTCGCGGTAAGAGCTGACGGCCTGAAATTCGTCTATTGCCACAATGCAAGGCTTATCGGCATTCTCAATGTACTGAAATATTTCATCGAGCGTGACTCTTGGAGTACGAATGTCGCCTAACTCCACATTCCATGACGGATTGCCCATCGGGTCGAATGAAATACCGCTACGAAGAGACTTCAGAAAATCGGTGAATTTCTTCATCACTTTCGCTCCAAAAGGCCGAAGGGTAGACAGCATGGCACTGCCCATCGCCATAATCAGGTCTTCCAAACTCTTAGTCGCATAGATGTCGATAATAAAGGTGTAATACCTTTCCCTGATTTCTGGAAGATGAAACAGGTGTTCCACCAGTCCCGTCTTTCCTATCCTGCGTGGTGCTATCAACGATATATTGTTGCCATTGTCTATCAGCCTCATTAGATGTGCTGTTTCTTTCTCTCGGTCGCAGAAATACTCTTCCGACTCATAGCCATATAGTATAAAAGGATTATTTGTCATATATTGTTCTGCTTGTTTGATATGCAAAGATAATTATTATATTGTAATTATGATACTATAATAATTGCTTTATAATAATAATTAACACTTTTCGTGTTTTAGATGACAAATTCGGTGCAGTATACGCTGCTAACAAAAACCTTCCCCCTCATGCAGTGACTTGCATGAGGGGGAAGGTGGCTTATGGCTGCGCCATGGGAAATTACTCAAACTCGAATAGGTTGATGAAACCAGTGAGCTTGAACACGTTCTTTATGTCGTCGTTCACATTGCGCAGCATCACCTTGCTGCCGCCGCTCTTGGCGCCCTTGAGTATGCCGAGCAGTATGCGCAGGCCGCTCGATGCTATGTACTCCAGTCCCTGACACTCGATTATCACGTCCAACTGAAGGAGCGCAAGTCGCTCATCATTTTCGACGAGGTGCAGTTTCAGCCCAAGGCTCGCCAAGCCGTCAAGTCGTTTGTCGGCGATCATCGTTACGACTATATCGAAACCGGCTCTTTGATTTCTATCCGCAAGAACACGGATCACATTCTGATTCCAAGCGAGGAAGAGCGTGTCAATATGTATCCGATGGATTACGAGGAGTTTCGTTGGGCATTGGGCGATACGGCCACCATACCTTTGCTTCGCAGCGTGTGGGAATACCCTCAGCCGCTAAAGGATGCCCACCGTAAACTGATGCGCGATTTCCGTATGTACATGTTAGTGGGGGGTATGCCTCAGGCTGTTAATGCCTATCTTGATACTAACAATTTCGAAGCAGTTGACCAGGCCAAGCGTCTTGTCCTGAATATCTATGACGAAGATTTCAACAAGATTGATCCTTCGGGAAAAGTTGCCCGTATCTTCGCCGCTATCCCTGCCCAGCTTAACAGCAATGCCTCCCGCTACCAAATCTCCAGCTGTCTTAAACTAAGAAAACTTGACGCATTTTGATGTCCATTTTTCTTTGAGAATGAGTATTAAGTATCGGCAAATTTACAAAAAAAGGGATTATTTCCCTAAAAAACTATGACATAGCGGAAAAATTCGTACCTTTGCCGCGTCAATGAGAATACACAGGTTCGCATTATATGGTAATTTGTCCTGCGGGCTTGAATGATTGCGACATTAACATTAATATCAACTAAAATATTGTTTACGTATGAAACAGTTTTTTACTTGTATCTTCTTATTCTGTGTGACTATCGTTGCACACGCCACTGACTATGATGTGCCTATCAAGATTATAGTCGACGGCGCAATCTCTGAGCAGACGGCTGTGGTGACCGTGACCGAGACCGACGGCAAATGCTCCCTGACACTCAAGAACTTCATGCTTATCACTGCCGACAGCCCCATGCCAGTGGGCAATGTCGAGTTGACTGACCTCCAGCCCACTAAGGACGGCGATGTCACTCTCCTGATGGCCAGTCAGATTGTCACTGTCACTAATGGCGACCCGGCAGTTTCGCCCTTCTGGTTGGCAACCATGCTGCCGCCTGTACCCGTGAACCTCTGTGCCAAGATCATCGGCGACAAACTAAATGGTTACATCGATATCAACATAGGGCAGTCTATCCAGGTGGCCATAGGCGACGGCTATGGTCTGCAACTGTCTAATCGCGGTTTCGAGGAGTGGCACACCTCCACTGGCAGTTACGTAGAGCCCAACGGTTGGCACTCGTTCGAGAGTGGTACGGGTGCTATGGCTGCTCTTGCTGGTCACCACCTCTCTAAGTCGGACGATGCCCACTCCGGCACCGCCAGTGCCTGTCTATTGTCTACACAGATCTTCGGTTTTGTGGCAAATGGTACTATGACCACAGGTCGCATAAACGCAGCTTCAGCGTCTGCTTCCGATGTGTCCAACCATGCATATCTTGATATGAGCGAGACTTATGTGGATGGTAATGGCGACCCCTTCTATACACCGCTCTATAGTCGTCCCGACAGCATCGCCTTCTGGGTGAAGTTCAAGCAGGGCACACCCAATGCTTCACATCCCTATGCCACAGTGAGTGCCGTCATCACCGATGGTACCTACTATCAGGACCCTGAGGATAAGACATATACCAATGTGGTGGCAAAGGCCAAAAACAACACCATCGCTACCACTGGTAATCAGTGGGTGCGTGTGGTGGCTCCGTTTGAGTATACTGACAATAGCGTGTCTCCCAAGGCCATCCTCGTCACACTCTCTACCAATGCCGATGCAGGCAGCGGCTCGAATGGTGACGAACTGCTCGTAGACGATGCCGAACTCATCTACAACGTCGGTCTGAAGGCACTGAAAATCAAGGGACAGGCCGTGCCCGAGTTCGACAAGGACAAGACTGAATACACCATGGCCCTCGACCAGTCATTTACGGCAGACGACATCGAAGCCGAAACTGTCAGTCCCTCGGTTGTAGTACTGAAGGACGTCAAGCAGATGGAAGGTGGCTACCAGTGTGTGCTCACAGCCTTCAGTGGAGACCTGTCGAAGGCTGTTGTCTATACTGTGACAGTGAGCGTCAGCACAGGCATTCAGACCGTAAGTCCTGCCGCATCGCAGCAGTCAGCCTTCTATTCGCTGGACGGACGCAGGGTGCTGCAGCCGCGCAGTGGACAGATCTACCTGCACCGTCAGGCTGACGGCAAGGTGGTGAAGGTGCTGCGTTAATGCGCTAAGGTGAAGAAAACGTGCCACCTGATTGCAATAACCGGTACTTTTCTGCCGGTTTGCAATCAGGTGGCACTGTGTTTGTCAACTTTTGCCAGGAATGGCCGTCGACAGGCGATTTACAGCAGTCCTCTATTCAAACTCGAAGATATTGATAAATCCTGTGAGTTTGAACACGTTCTTTATGTCATCGTTCACGCCGCGCATCACCACTCTGCTGCCTTTGCTCTTGGCACCTTTGAGTATGGCGAGCAGTATGCGCAGACCGCTTGATGCGATATACTCCAGTTCGCTACAGTCGATAATCACATCCTTGCCTTCGCAGGTGTAGAGAGGTTTCAGTACCTCCTCTGCCTCTTTCGCGGCAGCGGTATCCATTTCTCCTTTCAGAGTGGCAACGTACTTGCCGTCGATTTCTTCAATCTTAGTAATCATAGTCGTTTTTCTTATTGTTTGTTGTCTTGTTCGATTGTCTTTGTCAGTGTCAGCATGTTTCTCCCCTGACGGCGTTCGTAGTCCACTGCATCCACCAGTTCCCTTACCAGCAGTATGCCCAGACCGCCTATCTCCCTGTCCTCGGCAGATAGAGAGGTGTCCGCGCTTTCGGTGGCGGTAGGGTCGAAAGCCATGCCTTGGTCGCTTATCCTCACGTTCAGGTGCTTGCTATCATATGTCATCTCTACCGTTATTTCACCCTTAGTGCCCTTGGGGTAGGCATACTCCATCACGTTTACCACAGCCTCCTCCACAGCCAGTTGCATCTGTCGCATCGTTGGCTTGTCCAAGCCAATCCTTTCGTAGACCGATTTCTGAAACCGGTTGAGAGCGTCCACGTCCGCTATGTCGTTGTTCAGCGTCAGTGTCTCCTCCACTCCTATCGTAGGATATTGCTTTGCTGGCATAGCACTTTTCTTGAATAATGCCTCAAAGATACGGTTATTGCTTCATATCGGCAAATAAAAGACAAAAAACTTCAAAAAAACTCCCCCACATCGCCTTGGGGGATGTGGGGGAGCATAAAACTTTTGTCTGGTGACAATTACTTCATCAGCACCTTTTTGCCGTTGATGATATTGATACCCTTTGCAGGCTGAGACAGACGCTGGCCGGCGATGTTGTATATCTCGTCAGCCTTCTCTACGGCAGTAGAGAGCAGAGTGATGCCCGTGGTGGTCTCGGTCACGGTTAGTTCGGCAGACTGAGCACCGGCAGCCACTTTCAGGCTCACCCATACGTTGTAGTTGGTGCCACTTTCACCTACAGAGAAGTTGTTGTTGTTGTCGCCACGAGCGCAGGTATAGGCCACTCCAAACTCCATAGTGGTGGGACCATCCTGAGCCAGGAAGCAGGTCCAACTCTTGTCGATAGAGATCTTAAACTCCTGACCGCCAGGGAAATTGTTGATGGCGAGACCAAAACTACCATCGTCCTGCTCCTGCATCAGCGGAGCGCCAGCGGCATTCCAACCCTGGAACGCACCTACCACACCATAAGAATGCTCCTCGTAGGGTGTACCCTCTACCTTAATGGTGGCACTGCCATCAGAGTGCACGGTGAGGGTGAAGGATGCGTTCTTCAGATTGTAACCGGAAGCAAAGCCAGAGTTGGCACCACCGGGGGTCAAGTCATATTCACCGCCTGCCACCATGTTCATACCGCCACCGCCGAGGGCACCGTCCCAACTGGAGTTCTTCACAATCTTCCAGTCGCCAAAGATCTTGTCGATAGAAGCAGTGTAGATTGCATCACCATCAGTAGTCGTCTGATATTCGAAAATCAGCGGGGAGTTCTCAAAACTCCATCCCTGCCATGTACCTACCATCATGTAGGAATCCTGAGCACTTGCCACCATGGAAAAACCCACGAGAGCGAGAAAAAGAGTAAAAATTTTCTTCATAAAAACGTTTTTATTTTAGGTTAATAATTAAGAGTAATGAGGCTATAGTCCCCATTCCGCTGCAAAAGTATAAAAAAATGCCAACTCTTAACAAAATAAATACGAAAAAACTTCTTATTTCTCAGATTATTGTGTCGATATAAGTCTTTTTTTTCTTATTTTTGCAGCAAAAGATATACTTCAACCAATTTTCTATGGCAAACAAGCACTCCAACACTCCCCTTTATGTCATCATCGCCCTGCTCACAGTCATTCTGCTCGGTGGTGGCGCATTCTTGCTTACACAGGGCAAAACCGAAGTGAAAGGCACTACACAGGTGACCGACGTGACACCTAAGACCGTCGTCAACGAGCCTGCTCAGAGTCAAGCGATAGAGGAAAGCACCGTTAAGACCTCGGTGTCAGAAGACAAAACACCAATGGCAGAAACAACGACAAGAAAGAGCAATCCTGGCTCGCTCCGCACATACATGATAGGCACCATAGGTGACGGTCAGGTAAACTTCTTCACCGTAGACGGTTTGCTCGGCTCATACAGTTATGTGAGCAACGGCGTGCAGAGTGGCAAACGGAGTCTCTCGACCGACAGTTATGACCCCGACACC
Organism: uncultured Prevotella sp.; assembly: GCA_946186945.1. Lineage (GTDB taxonomy): Bacteria > Bacteroidota > Bacteroidia > Bacteroidales > Bacteroidaceae > Prevotella. The sequence goes on along the minus strand of CAMHPC010000015.1, from coordinate 17,602 downwards.
GGCAGACTGATATTGCGTGCCTACGCCGGCAGCAAGTACATCGGCACCTTCAACGGCATATATCACCACAACGTGGAATACAGTTCTGGCGAGGCCGTCAACACCTCCGACTCCTACGAAGGTACTTTTGAAGGCGTGCAGGGTGCCATAATCAAATTCTCGCTCTACAGTGACTGATGACTCCCGTTTTCCCATCCCACGATGCATGATGATACAATAAATGCGGCTGCGTCTCGTTATTATCACGTGTCTATAAGGAAATATATACTCATCTCGCTGCTCAGTGTGGTGGCACTCACCACCCGGGCACAGTACGACCCATCGTTCAGCCATTACTGGGCGATGGAGCCTACGTTCAACCCCGCCGCAGTGGGCAAAGAGTCGAAACTCAACCTCACTGCCGCCTATGCACTCAGTTTCGCTGGCTTCGAAAACAGTCCACACACCATGTATGTGGCAGGCGACATGCCCTTCCATGCCCTCAATACATACCATGGCGTGGGCCTTCAACTCATGAACGACCAGATAGGTCTCTTCACACATCAGCGAGTGGCAGCACAGTATGCCCTGAAGAAGAACTTCCTGGGTGGCTCCTTGGGCATCGGTGTACATGCAGGACTGCTCATAGAGCGTTTCAAGGGTAGCGAACTCGACCCCGTGGAACCAGATGTCGAAGATCCCGCTCTAAGCAAAACCGATGTGAACGGACAGGCACTTGATGTGGGAGTGGGACTGTATTATTTGCACGGACCATGGTATGTAGGAGTGTCGGCACAGCACCTCACAGCACCTACCGTGGAACTGGGTGAAACCAGTGAGATGCAGGTCGATCCTACATATTATTTCACTGCAGGATACAATATTAAACTCAGAAATCCGTTTCTTACAATACATCCCTCAGTGCTTGTGCGCACCGATGGGGTGGGGTATCGTGGAGATATCACGGCCCGCTTGCAGTATAAGCACGAGAACCGCCGCTTGTACGTCGGCGTGGCTTATAGTCCCACCAATTCCGTCACGGCGCTCATCGGAGGCAGTTTCCACGGTTTCAACATCGGATACAGTTACGAGATGTACACATCAGCCATCAGCATCGGCAATGGCAGCCATGAACTCTTCGTGGGATACCAGATGGACATCAATATGACCAAGAAAGGAAAAAACAAACATAAAAGTGTGAGAATACTTTAGAGAATATGAAGATAAGAACAACGATCATGACCCTCTCCCTCGTGGCAGTGACTATGCTCACCGCCTGCATGGGCAGTCGCTCGGCATCCACCTCCGGCAGAGGTGGCGAAGTGGTGGGAGTGGGCTCTGGCAAAGGCTTCAGCGAACCGGCTCCTTATGGCATGACACTCATCAAGAGAGGCTATCTGCGCATGGGTATCGAACACCAAGACTCACTCTGGGGAAAAGAGACCCCTGTGAAAGACATATCCGTGGACGGGTTCTGGATGGACGAGACGGAAGTGACCAATTCCAAGTACAAGCAGTTCGTATACTGGGTGCGCGACTCTATCCTCCGTGAACGACTCGCCGACCCTGCATACGGTGGCGATGAGACATATAAAATCACGGAGGACAAAAACGGCGACCCAGTGAAACCACATCTCAACTGGAAGAAGAACCTGCCCCGCAAACCCAATGAGGATGAACTCAGGGCTATCGAGAGCCTATATGTCACCAATCCTGTGACAGGAGAGAAACTGCTCGATGCAAAACAACTCAACTACAGGTACGAGGTGTATGACTATACCACCGCTGCCCTGCGCCGCAACCGCCTGGACCCGAATGAGCGCAACCTCAATACCGATGTGGCTGTCGATCCCAACGAAGTGGTGATGATATCCAAGGATACCGCCTATATCGATGATGAAGGCAGGATAGTGAGAGAAACCATCAACCGCCAACTCACCGGACCGTGGGACTTCCTTAATACGTACATAGTCAATGTCTATCCGGATACCACATGCTGGGTGAACGACTTCCGCAACTCTGACAACGAGATGTATCTGCGCAACTATTTCAGTAACCCCACATACAACAACTACCCCGTGGTGGGAGTGACATGGGAACAGGCAGAGGCATTCTGCGCATGGCGCACCGACTACCTGCTCAAGGGACTGGGTGCCGAGGCACGATACATACAGCGCTACCGCCTGCCCACAGAGGCTGAATGGGAATATGCCGCACGTGGCAAGGACGGCAACGAGTTTCCATGGGAGAACGAAAGCGTGAAAAACGGAGAGGGATGCTTCTATGCCAACTTCAAACCCGACAAGGGTAATTACACCAAAGACGGCAACCTCATCACCGCAAAGGTGGGCATATATGGTGCCAACAGCAACGGACTGTTCGACATGGCAGGCAACGTGGCTGAATGGACCAGTACCATATACACCGAGGCAGGTGTGGATGCCATGAACGACCTGAACCCGCAACTGGAGTACAAGGCAGCCAAGGAAGACCCATACAAACTGAAGAAGAAAAGCGTCAGGGGTGGTTCGTGGAAAGACCCCGAGTCATACATCCGCTCTGCATGGCGCACCTGGGAATATCAAAACCAGCCACGCAGTTACATCGGCTTCCGCTGTGTGCGCAGTCTGGCAAGCAGTTCAAGTACCAAACAAAAAGCAAGCAAGAAGAAAAAATGACACAGTACAGCAAATTCAATATCGTGTACCGTCTGCAGAAGTGGATGGACAGCGTACCAGGACAGACCTTCCTGAACTATGCTTACAGTTGGGGTGCTTCGGTGGTGATTCTGGGTACTCTCTTCAAACTTACTCACCTGCCAGGTGCCAACTTCATGCTGTTTCTTGGTATGGGTACCGAGGTGGTGGTGTTCTTCCTCTCAGCCTTCGACCGTCCCTTTGACAAGACTGCCATAGGCAAGGAACTGCCTACACACGTGAGAGATGACGAGGACGAGGAGGAAGACTCCGCACAGAATGTGGCAGAGACTGACCAGAGTCAGACGGCTACAGGCATACAGGGTGGTGGCACTATCATTATAGGTGGCATGGGTGGCTCCACAAGCGATATGCCCGAGGGAGTGGCAGCCGCAGTTGCCTCTCCTGCTGGTGTACAGGGTGCTGTCGCAGTACCCGAGGGTGCCGCACAGGTGGTGCCCGCACAGTCGGCTGCATGGATAGGTCAGCAGCAACAGGTGTCGCCTGAGATGGCAGAGGCCACAAGCAACTACGTGGAAGAACTCAACAAACTCACCGAACTCCTGGGCAAGGTGAGCGAACAGAGTGCACGCCTCACACGCGACAGCGAAGAGATGGAAAACCTCAACCGTACCCTCACAGGTATCTGCAAGGTGTATGAAATGCAACTCAAGAGCGCCAGTCAGCAGATAGGCACCATCGACCAGATTAATGAGCAGTCGCGCCGCATGGCTCAGCAGATAGAGCAACTCAATGCCATTTATGCACGCATGATACAGGCCATGACCGTCAATATGCGCACCGCCGCCGCCCCGCAAACACCCGAACCGATCCTCTAATCCCGCTCAGAGATGGCAATAAAGAAAAGACCGATCTCGCCACGCCAGAAGATGATCAACCTGATGTATGTGGTTCTGATGGCTATGCTGGCACTCAACATCTCTACTGAGGTGCTTAATGGCTTCTCGGTGGTGGAGGAGAGTCTCAGCCGCACTACAGCCAACTCTACCAAAGAGAATCAGGCAATGTTTGCCGACTTCGAGCAGCAGATGAAAGAAAATCCCACCAAGGTGCGCGAGTGGTATGAAAGAGCACGCGAGGTGAAGAATATGAGCGATTCGCTGTACAACTTCGCGCAAGAACTGAAATGGGCTATCGTGAGAGAGGCAGACGGCGATGATGCCGACCTGAAGAATATCAAGAACAAGGAAGACTTGGAGGCTGCTGCACAGGTGATGCTTGCACCTGGCAGCGGTAAGGGTCAGCAACTCTTCGACCAGGTGGTGAACTACCGCAAGCGCATACTCGACCTCATACCCGACCCTCATCAGAAAGAGATAATAGCCAGCAACCTCTCCACCGAGGTGCCTAAGAATGAGAATACATTGGGCAAAAACTGGCAGGAATATATGTTTGATGCCATGCCCGTGGCGGCAGCCATCACACTGCTGTCCAAACTGCAGAGCGACGTGCGCTATGCAGAGGGCGAGGTGCTCCACTCACTCATAGCAAATATCGGATTGAAAGATATACGTGTGAACAAGTTGGATGCCTTCGTCATACCCGACAAGACTACACTCTACCCCGGCGAGCAGATGAGCACACACATAGTCATGGCAGCCGTGGACACTACAGCACAGCCCGAGATATATGTCAACGGCACACGAGTAAACAGCAAGGGCGGTGCCTATACCATCACCGCTGGTGGAGTGGGTGAACATCAGTTTGGTGGCTATATACTCATGCGCAATGCAGATGGCGATATGATACGTCGCGACTTCCTGCAGAAATACCGTGTCATTCAGCCCCCATCGGGAGCCACCGTGGCAGCCGACCTGATGAATGTGCTGTATGCAGGATACCCCAATCCGGTAAGCGTCACCGTGGCAGGACTGCCCCAGAACAGTGTGTCGCTATCCATGAGTGGCGGCTCGCTCACATCCAAAGGCGACGGACACTATATCGCCACGCCCTCGGCAGTGGGTCAGGATGTCACCTTTACTGTCACAGCCAACGACCAGGGCAAGAGCAGGCAGATGGGTACCTTTATCTTCCACGTGCGCAAACTGCCCGACCCGACAGCATACATAGCCCTGGGCAACGACCGCTTCAAGGGTGGCGGTCTGGCAAAGGCCAGTCTCATGGGCGTGGGTGGCATACATGCTGCCATCGACGACGGACTGCTCGACATAGAATTCAAGGTCACCAGTTTCGAAACGGTATTCTTCGACAATATGGGTAACGCCGTGCCTATGGCTTCGGCAGGTGCCGCCTTCTCTGACAGACAGAAAGACGCATTCCGTAAACTATCACGCAACAAGCGCTTCTACATCACCCATGTCAATGCCGTGGGTCCCGACGGACTCACTCGTAAACTGCCCTCCGCAATGGAAATAATAGTGAAATAAACGTGTATTTAGATATGAAGAGAATATTCTTTGTTATATGTCTGCTCTCTTGTGCCGCCCAGTGGGTGTCGGCTCAGCCAAAAGCCCGACAGCAGCAACAGGCGCAGGCACAGTCGAATGCCAATAATATGACCACCAGGGCACGCATCTCGTTCCCTACTGCACTCACTATGTCGGAGGATGTGGTGTGGAGACGCGACATCTATCGTGAACTCAACCTGGAAGAGGATGCAAACGCCGGACTCTATTATCCCGTAGAACCGCAGGGCACAGAGATGAACCTCTTTACCTACCTCTTCAAACTCATGCTGATGGGACCGAACCGTGGTGGTATCAATGTGTATGAGTACCGCCTCGACGGCAACGAGGTGTTCACTGACAGCGCACGCATCAAACCGCTCGACTTCCTCAACAACTACCATATCTACTATGAACGCAAGGACGGACGCGTGCGTATAGACAATAGCGATATTCCATCATCGGAGGTGAAAGGCTATTACCTGAAGGAAAGTGCATACTACGACCAGGCTACATCCACCTTCCACCGCAAGGTCATCGCACTCTGTCCCATACTCATGCGCGAGGATGACTTCGGCGAGGGTTCTGCCAAGTACCCCCTCTTCTGGGTGAGGTACGATGATGTGGCACCCTATCTCAGTAAACAGACCATCATGACCAGCGACCTCAACAACGCTGCCACCATGAGCATGGACGATTATTTCACTACCAATAAGTATAAGGGTAAGATATACAAAACCACCAATATGCTGGGGCGCACATTGGCACAATACTGCCCCACCGATTCTGCCATGGCGGTTGAGCAACAGCGTATAGAGAAGGAACTCAAGGACTTCGAAAAGAATATCTTCGGCGATCCGGCAAAGAAAGACTCTCTCGACAGTATCGCCGCAGCCAACAGCGAGGTGAAGGGCAAGAAGATGAAAAAGAGCCGCAGGGAGAAGAGTGAGAAGACGAGTCGCAGAAACCGCGATGCCTCGGATTCCTCAGCAGTCTCTACATCGGCACGTGTGACAGTACGCAGACAGCGACACTAATATCCACTTAACGACAATCATCCCATGCGACGCACTCTCATTCTGTTAGCATTCCTTTGCATCATCGTGGGCACTGCCACCTCACAGGTACGTTTTGGTATTAAGGGCGGTGCCAATCTGTCGGAATTGTATTTTAAATCGTCTGGCTTCGAGTCGAAACACTGTATCGGTTTCTTCGCCGGTCCCACCGTGCGGATACCGTTTCGTGGCACAGCACTGTCTGTAGATCTGTCGGCACTGTACGACCAGCGCCGGGTAGAGGTGGAAGATCGTGGGGAGACCGTACGCCATTTCATCTTTCCGCTGAACTTACGTTGTTCCTTCGGACTGGGCAGGCTCATAGACTTATTCCTGTTTGCCGGTCCACAGGTGGCATTCAAATTCGATAATGGGTTGTCGTCCGATTTCGTACATAATAAGTGGGATTGGCGCAGCAGTTCCTTCAGCGCCAATTTTGGCGCGGGACTTTCTTTAGGCAGGAATGTTGATTTCAGTCTCGGTTACAACCTGGCACTGGGCAAGACGGGAAGGTTGTCCTCGAGCAGATACGCGGGCGATTACAGTAATGCTGATGTCCGCGCTAATGCCTGGCATGCCGGTCTGACGGTTTATCTCTAATGTCAATGGCTCATCACTATGTTGACGTGGTGTTGCCTCTACCCCTCGATACCACTTTCACATATAGGGTACCCGATGCACTCCTTGGTTCATTGACCGAGGGCATGAGGGTGAGTGTGCCCTTCGGTAACAGCAAGACTTATCTGGCCCTGGTGGTGAAAGTGCATGATGATGCCCCCGAATTCAAGGCGAAAGATATTCTCGCAGTGATGGACGACAGACCTGTCGTCCTCCCCATGCAGTGGCAGTTGTGGTGCTGGATAGCACAGTACTATATGGCTCCAATTGGCGATGTGTATAATGCCGCCCTGCCCGTGGGACTGAAAAACGAAGACGGTTACCGACCGCGCACTGAGACCTATCTCACTCTGGCGGCAGAGTACAGAGAGGAACTGGCACTGCACCGTGTACTCGACAGTATGCATCGGGCGTATGCACAGCACCGGGCATTCATAGCCTTCCTCCACCTCAGCCATTGGGACACACTCGACGGCACCACCCCGCAGACCACGCCCGTGGATGTGTCGCGTGAGGTGCTGGTCAACCAGAGCCACGTGTCTGCCACTCATGTCAGAGCCCTCGTAGACCGTGGATTGGTAGTTCCCTACGAGCGCGAGGTGAAACGCATCAACGATGGCGACGTGCCGCATCCGGAAGAGATAAAACCTCTCTCGCAGCCACAGCAGGATGCCTACAACCAAATAGTGTTCCAACACCTGCAGCACGATGTGGTGCTACTACATGGAGTGACGTCGAGCGGAAAGACAGAAATCTACGTGCACCTCATGCAGAAAGCACTCGATGCACATCAGCAGGTGCTTTACCTCTTGCCCGAGATAGCCCTTACCGTGCAGATGCGCCAACGTCTGCAGGCAGTCTTCGGCAGCAGGATAGGTATATACCATTCCAAATACAATGATGCCGAACGTGTGGAGATATGGAACAAACAACTATCCTCCGCACCATACGATATCATACTCGGCGCACGCAGTGCCGCCTTCCTGCCTTTCCAGAGGTTGGGCTTGGTCATCGTCGACGAAGAACACGAGAGTTCGTTCAAACAGCAGGACCCCGCACCCCGCTACCATGCCCGTTCGGTGGCTCTCATGCTGGCACGTATGAGCGGTGCCAAGACGGTACTGGGCTCTGCCACACCATCAATGGAGAGTCTGTACAATGCGCAGCATGGCAAGTACGGATATGTGCCGCTCACCACCCGCTACGGTGATATAGCACTGCCCAAGGTCACGGTAGTGGATATACGCGACCTGCGGAAGCGTAAGATGATGAACGGTCCCTTCTCGCCCACGTTGCTCAGTAGTATAAGAAAGGCACTGGCAGCCAACCGACAGGTCATACTCTTTCAAAATAGGCGCGGTTTTGCACCCATGATAGAGTGCAAGACCTGCGGATGGGTGCCCAAATGCAAGAACTGTGATGTGTCGCTCACTTACCACAGGGGCATGAACATACTCACTTGCCATTACTGCGGATACACATATCACCTGCCCGATAAGTGTCCCGCTTGTGAGGAGCGTGAACTGAAGGCAGTGGGCTTTGGCACGGAAAAGATAGAACAGCAGATAGCGGCACTCTTCCCCGAGGCACGGTTGGCGCGCATGGATCTGGACACCACACATACACGCACGGCATACGAACGCATAATAGACGACTTCTCGGCAGGACGCACCAACTTGCTCATCGGCACCCAGATGGTGACCAAGGGACTGGACTTTAAAAACGTGAGTGTGGTGGGAATACTACAGGCAGACAACCTGATCAACATCCCCGACTTCCGAGCATACGAACATGCGTATATGATGATGGCGCAGGTGAGCGGACGGGCAGGTAGACAGGGCGAACAGGGGGAGGTGATACTACAGACCAGAAACCCCGAACTGCCACTCATACGGCAGGTGGTCAACCTCGACTGGCGTTCGCTGTACCACCAGTTGTGCGAAGAACGCTCCACCTTCCGCTATCCACCCTTCACTCGGCTGATGTACGTGTATCTGAAACATCGCGACAATGACGTGGTGCAGAGTGCAGCAATCATGATGGGCAATATGCTGAAACAGCAACTGGGTTCACGCGTGTTGGGTCCCGACCGTCCACCGGTGGCAAAGGTGAAGACGCAGCACATACGCAAACTGATGCTCAAGATAGAACCCTCACTGTCGCTCAACGATGTGCGCGGGTGCTTGCACTCTATACGCTCACAGGTGCTCGCGGCAAAACGCTTCAGTGCCGTGCAGATTTATTTCGATGTCGACCCACAGTAGATGTTAACCTATAGACGAAACAGAGATTATGATAAGGATAGGATATGATGCCAAGCGCATAGTGCGCAACGCTACTGGACTGGGCAATTACTGTCGCACGCTGGTGACGGACATGGACGCCACTGTGGGCGACCACTGCCAACTGCTGCTCTATGCTCCCGACCGTGGGCACGACCATCTGCGCCAGCGTGTCAGCACCTCTGGGCACCTGCGCTTCGTATACCCACACGGCGGCGACGGGCAGAGGGGTGGGCTGTGGCACCGCATAAGCACAGACCGTTGGCGCTTGCATGGGATAGTGGACGATCTCGTGCGGGATGAGGTGACACTCTTCCATGGGCTGAGCGGTGAACTGCCAAAAGGGCTGCGCCGTGCCGGCATACCCTCTGTGGTCACCATACACGATCTTATCTTCCTGCGCCATCCCGAATACTACCCTGCCATAGACCGCCGACTGTACAAATGGAAATTTCTGCGTACCTGTCGTGAAGCCGACCACATCATAGCCATCAGCGAATGTACCAAGCGCGATATCATGTATTACGGCGGTGTGGAGGAGAGCCGTATCACGGTGATTTATCAGAGTTGCGGCAACCATTTTGCACAACCAGTGCCTGAGGCTTTGGCAGATGAGGTGCGCCGCCTCTACCATCTGCCCCAGCGCTATATGGTGTGCGTGGGTTCGGTAGAGGAACGCAAGAACGTGGCACTGGCGGTCAAGGCATTACCCTCGTTGCCGGCAGACCTCTCACTCGTCATAGTGGGGCGTCATACCCCCTATGCCGATTATGTGAACAAATTGGCACGTGGACTTAACGTGCAGCAGCGGGTGGTGATGCTCCACGATGTGCCATTCGCCCACCTCTCCGCAGTGTACCATCAGGCAGAGGTTTGTGTGTACCCTTCGCGCTATGAAGGCTTCGGCATACCGGTGGTAGAGGCCATACAGAGCGGACTGCCTGTAGTGGCTTGTAGCGGCAGTTGTCTGGAGGAGGCAGGCGGTCCACACTGTTTGTATGTAGACCCTGATGATGAAGAAGCACTGGCCCAGGCAGTCTCCACTCTCACTACCGACCAGACAGTGCGTGAGAAGTGCATATCTGGCAGCAGAGAGTACATAATGCGCTTCGAAGGCGCCGATGTTGCACGTCAGGTATGGCAGGTGTACCAGCGTCTGGTTCCGGATTTAAAATAGCAGTGACATGAGTCGTAACATTTCCATACAACCCCACTACCGGCATCTGGCAGATTTCATAGCCTCGGTGCCCGACACCATGGAGCGCGACGGACAGTATATCTATGGAGGGCGCAGAAACCTGATAGTGAGCATGACGGCTCCGGACGGTATTGTGCTCAATGTGAAACGCTACAAGATACCCTCACTGCCAGCGGATATAGTCTATTCCATAGGTATCAGGACACCCAAGGGGCAAAGGGCATACGAATACCCACAGATACTGGCGCAGAAAGGCGTAGAGACACCACAGGCAGTGGCTTATATCGAGGACCGCCGTTGCGGTCTCTTGCGTCGTTCGTGGCTCATCACCGAGCAGTGTCCGTACGCACATCGCATGTATGAGTTGGGTGATGCTACTCCCGATGAGTACGAACCCATGGTAAAGCCCTTGGCACGTTTCTGTGCACACATGCATGAGAGCGAGGTGTTGCACCTGGACTTCTCACCCGGCAATATCCTTTGGGAACGTATTGAGGGTGAGTACCATTTCTCTATCGTAGACATCAACCGCATGCACTTCGGACCCGTCGGTATGGTGCAGGGCGTGAACAGTTTCTCGCGCCTGTGGGGACCTAAGCGTTTCATCGTACTCCTGTGCAGGGAATATGCCTACTTGCGTGGTTTTGACGCCGATGAGGCAGAGAAAACCATGCTCTCTCTACGTGCCCGCTTCTGGCACCATTATCAGAAGAAACGTGAGATGGAATTTCACTTAGAGTTGTAAGTGCCAGAGGCGAATAATTATTTTACGCGTGTTTTTTGCCGTTATCTATGCATAAATTGCTAATTTTATGTAACTTTGCACGAAAATAACAGACAGAAGACATGATAAGATTATCTAAATCTGTTGTAGGCAAAGCCGAGGCAGACGCTGTGGCTCATATCATACAGGATATCGGCTATTTGGGTATGGGCGAGACTGTAGGCGAGTTTGAAAAGGCCTTGCAGCAGTACATAGGCGGTGGCCGCCGTTGTATATGTGTGAATAGTGGTACGGCAGCCCTCCATCTGGCAGTGCAGGCCGTGACGCGTCCTGGCGATGAGGTGCTGGTGCCCTCGTTCACCTTCGTAGCCTCTTATCAGGCTATCACTGCCGCTGGATGTGTGCCGGTGAGTTGCGACATACGTCCCGACACCCTCACCCTCGATTTGGCAGATGCCGAGCGGCGCATCACGCCGCGCACCCGTGCCATTATGCCCGTCTATTATGCCAGCAATGTGAGTATGCTGCCTGAGTATCAGGAGTTTGCAGCCAAGCATGGCTTGCGCATCGTAGAGGATGCCGCCCATGCCTTCGGGTGTAGTGTGGACGGCGTGAAGGTAGGTGCCACAGGCGACGTGGTGTGCTTCAGTTTTGACGGTATAAAGAATATTACCTCTGGCGAAGGTGGTGCCATCTTCACTGCCGATGAGGAGGTGATAGAGAAAGTGAGCGATGCCCGCTTGCTCGGCGTACAGAAAGACTCGGAGAAACGCTATGCCGGAAAGCGCAGTTGGGATTTCGATGTGGTGGAACAGGGCTACCGTTACCACATGAGCAATATCTTCGCTGCCATCGGTATGGTGCAACTATCACGCTTTGAGAAGGAGTTTGCTCCGCGCCGCCGACAGATAGCCATGGCGTATACCCAGCGGTTGAAGGATTGCAAACATGTGCTGCTCACCCCGATGGACTATGAGCACCAGGTGGTGCCACATATCTTCGCCATACAGATACTCGATGGGTTGCGCCCACGACTGCAGGCCCTCTTCCGTGAGCGCGACATACAGTTTGGCATACAGTACCGGCCAAACCACACACTCACACTCTTCCGTCAGGAGGAGCATCTGCCGGTGACGGAACAGGTGTACGACAGAATCATATCGCTGCCCATACACCCAGAACTCACCAATTCCGATATAGACTATATTTGTGAAACCATATACGCAGCAGCAATACCATGAAAGTAGTAATATTGGCAGGCGGTTTCGGTACACGCCTTTCTGAATACACCAAACTCATACCCAAACCCATGGTTGAGGTGGGAGGAAAACCCATACTGTGGCATATCATGAACCACTATGCACGCTATGGATACAAGGACTTTGTGATAGCACTGGGATATAAGGGAGAGGTGATAAAAAACTATTTCCTGCAGTACTATACGCTCAACAATAATTTCACTATAGACCTCAGCAACAACAGCATACACTACATAGATGAGCACCCCACCGACTGGAAGGTGACACTGGTGGATACTGGAGCCGACTCGATGACTGGGGGCAGAATACGCCGCCTGCGTCAGGTGATAGGCGAGGAAGACTTCATGGTGACCTATGGCGATGCCGTGAGCGATGTCAATATTGAGGCGCTGGTGCAGAAATACCATGAATCGGGAGCCTTGGCCATGGTCACTGCCGTTCATCCCACTGCCCGCTTCGGCGAACTGCAGATAGACGATGACGACTATGTGCGCTCGTTCAAAGAGAAACCACAGGTGAAGCAGGGCTGGATAAACGGCGGTTTCTTCGTGTTCTCTCACAAGGTGATGGACTATATCAGTGACGACCACACCGTGCTTGAGCGCGAACCACTGGAACGACTGGCCGAGGAGGGACAGTTGAAAACCTATCGTCACGAGGGCTTCTGGCAGTGCATGGACACCGTGCGCGACCGCGACCTGCTCAATCAGTTGTGGAACTCTGGCGATGCTCCCTGGACCAAATGACAGAATGATATTATGGCTACATACGATATTCGTCCGCTGCAACTGCGCATGTTGCGCATACTACAGGCCATAGACAAGACGTGCCGCGAGCATGACATCACCTACGGCATCTTTGCCGGCAGCCTGATAGGTGCCGTGCGTCATCATGGGTTCATACCCTGGGATGATGATATGGACATACTCATGCCCCGTCCCGACTACGAGCGCTTCATCAAGCACTCAAAGGAATGGTTGCCCGAACCTTATGAGTTTGTCTGTGCCGAGAACGACCCTCATTATCCTCTGCCTTTCGGCAAGGTGCAGGATGCTTCCACCACACTCATAGAACGTCTGCACCTCAGTTACCTGGGAGGCATATACGTGGATGTCTTTCCTCTGGATGCCGTGCCCTCAGGGTGGCTGCCCCGTCACCTGCACCTCTGGCGCTATGGCTTCCTGCGTCAGGCTCTGTACTGGATACACCGCGACCCCTACCGTCACGGCCATGGTCCCTCTTCATGGATACCACTGCTCACACGCCGACTCACCACCATGGAGAAGTTGCAGGCTCGCATACGCCGCTTGCTCATGAAATACGACTACGAAAAGACCAGGCTCGTTGCCGACTATACCGACGGACTGAAGGGCGTGATGCCGAAAGAGGTGGAGGGCGTGTATGCACCATACGAGTTTGAAGGTGTGACAGTGATGGGAGTGAAGAACTACGAACACTACCTCACGCAGATGTACGGCGACTACATGCAGATACCCGACGGCGACCATCAGAAACAGCATAATTTCCATATACTCGACCTCAACCTGCCTTACAGAGAATACAAACAAAATACATAATATCACCATGAGTAGTATATTACATCAGGACATACTGCACACTCTCAATGGACTCAGTGGTGCAGAGAAAGCAAAGTTTAAGGACTCTACCGTGCTTATCACCGGCTGTGGAGGATTCCTGGGCTATTACTTCATGAATTTCTTCTGCCAGACAGCCGAGGCTCTCGGCATAAAGAAGATAATAGGTCTGGACAACTTCATGCTCGGACACCCCGAGTGGATAGACCGCCTGGCAGAAGACCCACGGGTGGAGATAAAGAAGTTCGACATCATACGCGACCGCATAGACCAGGTGGAGGGCGCCGGCGAGGCACAATTTATTATACACATGGCTTCCATCGCCTCGCCCATGTTCTACCGCAAATACCCTATTGAGACACTCGATGCCAATATCTGGGGACTGCGCTCGCTGCTCGATTTCTATTGCGAGAAGGATATCCGCGGTTTCCTCTTCTATTCCTCCAGCGAACTCTATGGCGACCCCGATGCTGCGCATGTGCCCACGTCGGAGAGTTACAACGGCAACGTGTGTGCCACGGGGCCGCGTGCCTGCTATGATGAGTCGAAGCGCTTCGGCGAGACCATGTGTATGCTTTTCGCACAGAAGTATGATATGCCTATAGGCGTGGCAAGACCGTTCAACAACTACGGTCCCGGCATGCGCACTGGTGATAAGCGAGTGCCTGCCGACTTCGCTCTGGCTGTGATGGAGAACCGCGATATAGAGATACTGAGCAACGGTTCGCCCACACGCACCTTCTGCTATATAGCAGATGCCATCAACGGCTATCTCAAGATATTGCTCCACGGTACCTACGACTATTTCAATATCGGCATAGAGAGTCCGGAGATAAGCATCGCCCGACTGGCTGAAATATATGTCGAGGCTGGCAGAGAAATCATGGGATACACCGGTGAGGTGCGCTACGCCGTGAGCGAAGACAAGGAGTATCTCACTAATAACCCACAGCGCCGTTGTCCGGATATCACCAAGGCCCGCACCATCCTGGGCTACAACCCCTCCATCACAGTGGAGCAGGGCGTACGTCGCTTCCTCCAGTATCTCAAAGAGAGCGACAAGGGTGAATACCAGTGGTAATAACACATAGACATCAATCGATATGACAATAACAGTATTTGGATTAGGATTTGTAGGACTCACCACCTCTCTCGGTTTTGCCGAGTACGGACACAAGGTGTATGGTGTGGAGATAGACGAGGGCAGGTTGAACACCATACGCAGTGGCAAGTTGCCCTTCCTCGAAGAGGGACTCGACGAGGCTCTCAGTCGGCATCTCAACCATGGCTTCACACCCATAGGCACCGACTCGCTGTCTGCTGCCGTGTCAGAGAGCGACTGTGTGTACTACTGTGTGGGCACGCCATACGGCAAGGATGGTCAGGCTGACCTCACCTACCTCTTCTCTGCCATCGACCAGACGTTGGCTGTGCGTCCTGCCGACCGCTATCAGGTGTTGGTGGTGAAGTCTACCGTGCCGCCCTCTACAACAGCCAGCAAGGTGATACCTCATCTCGAGGCACAGGGCCTGCGTGTAGGAGAAGATGTGGGCGTGGCAAATAATCCTGAATTCCTGCGCGAGGGTCATTGCTGGGACGACTTCATGCATGCCGACCGCATAGTGCTGGGCGTAAGTGATGAGCGTTCTGCCAGTGTGTTGCGTTCAGTCTATGCCAGCGTGTCGGTGCCAGTACACTGTGTGTCACTCAATACGGGTGAGTTTATCAAGTATCTGTCAAACACGCTCCTTGCCACTCTCATCAGTTACAGCAATGAGATGAGCATGGTGGCAGACACAATAGGCAACATAGATGTGGCCCAGGCCTTCCGTATCTTGCACGAAGACAAGCGGTGGGGTGGGGCGCAGATGGCGTCGTATGTGTACCCCGGCTGCGGTTACGGCGGCTACTGCCTGCCCAAGGACACCAACGCCCTCTATGCCGTGAGTCGTACTGCCGGTTTCGATGCCCAGATACTGCATCATGTCATTGACACCAACGACCGCATGCCCGAGTTTATCGCCAGCAAGATAGCACGAGCCATAGGTGACGACCGCACTCAGGTCATCGGCATATTGGGACTCTCGTTCAAGCCTGGCAGTGATGATGTGCGCGATACACCATCTGCCAAGATCATCCGTGCCCTGCTCGATGCCGGCTATGAGCATATAATTGCCTACGACCCCGTGGCTATTGACGAGTTTGCCCGCCGCTATGATATGTCTGTGGGGTATGTGCGCAGTTACGAGGCTCTGCTCCAGCAGGCCGACTCGCTCGTCATCACCACCGCCTGGCCAGAGTTCGCCGATGTGCGCCAGCGTACCGCCAAACCCGTTGTCGACTGCCGATATATGCTGTGAGCAGAGGGCTTAGCAGATGTGGCCCCTTTTGATAGTGTTCAACTTGTAAATACGAAAAATCCTCACCCCTATTTGGCTGGTGAGGATTTCTTTAGGTAATTATATAGGGTTTGACCCCGAATAACATCAAAATGCAGTCAGAAATGACTGCATTTTTCCTTGACGGTCTTCCCCGGCGATACCTGCGTCTATGATGACGGGTGCTCGTCCGTTTGCGCCCTTCGGCGCACGCGACTTGGCGGCCAGCGTGTCTACCATGTCGGGCAGGACCTTCGGGTCGGCGGTGTTGCCGGCAAGGATGGAAGAGTAGCGGGTGAACCCCGCCTCGTCGATGAAACCCACGTTCAGCATCACACGGCTGCGGACACGACCCGTCAGGTCGCGGAAGGACTCCTTGATGCGGTAATACCATTCATTACGCCGGGTCTTCGGGTTGTATCTGAGCTGGGACATAAAGTGCATCGTGGTGCAAAGGTAAGACTTTATTTCCAATCCCCTGTGTGCTACAAACGACTTTTCAAACGGACCCGCATTGATTGACAACGGGTTATACGATAGCAGCATATAGAAAAAGATGAAAAATTCTTTTTTCGTGTCAAAGTTGGGTTAAGTTTTATTACAAATAGTGCTTTTTATTTGGCCATGAAATATAAAATTGCTAACTTCGCGGCTGAATAAAACGATATTTTTATGAAAGGTATTGTAGGTCGAGAGGCAGAAATAAGGGGTCACCTGCATAACTGCGTGGATTAACCGAAAATCTTGACCTGTCTAAAGATGAAGAATTTCTTGTCAATAACACCTCTTAACTGAGCCCTGAAGTCCTTAATCTTAGCATTCAGCGATTCTGCAGAAGCATTGGTTGACCTGTTCACAAAGTAGTTGAGGATTTCATCCTCTCTGTCGTACATGGCTGCGGCAATGTCGTTGAAGGCTTTATTATCAAACTCGCCTACTTTGGCATACCACTTCTTGATGCTCTTACGTCCGGCTTCCTTGTCGCACTTCTGGGCAAAGATCATCCTCAGAGAGTGTGTCAGGCTGTACGCCATCTCTATATCAGGATACAGCTCAAAGAGTATCTCCGCACGCTCCCTTTGGCTTGGAGTCCACTTCTCTGGTGACACCATCAGCAGGTATTTACTGCGCATGAGCAGCTCTGCCTTTGTCTCGTTGTTCTTCAGCCTCTCAGGATGGTATGCGGCATTGCTACGGATTGGCTTGCCTTCTGCATCTACAAGCGGCTTTCCGCTCTTGATCAGGTCTTTTATCATAGCCCTGAAGTCATCTCTGGCATTAGCGACCTCCGTCATTACCTCACGGCGTTATAGGGAGCGTCTCCAAACGCTTCTTTAAAAAAATCCGCCAGTTCCTTCGAACAGCGGGTCGACTCCTGGATAAAATCAAACT
>CAMHPC010000014.1 GCA_946186945.1 uncultured Prevotella sp. | reverse complement strand
CATAAAAAATATGCGAGCATATTTTGTTCTGTCTTCGGTTTGCACTAATTTTGCATAAGTTAGGCGGCACCTAAACATAAAAAATATGCGAGCATATTTTGTTCTGTCTTCGGTTTGCACTAATTTTGCATAAGTTAGGCGGCACCTAAACATAAAAAATATGCGAGCATATTTTGTTCTGTCTTCGGTTTGCACTAATTTTGCAGCGGAAAAAGACATTATTTGATATATGGCAACAACAGAAATGACTCCTGCAGAGGAGAAACGAAGTATTAGTTTCGTAGAACAAATGGTAGAGGCCGACCTGGCCGAGAAGAAGAACGACGGTCGTATACAGACCCGTTTTCCGCCAGAGCCCAACGGCTACCTGCACATAGGTCATGCCAAAGCCATCTGTATGGATTTTGGCATAGCAGAAAAATACAACGGAGTGTGCAACCTGCGCTTCGATGATACCAACCCCACCAAAGAGAACAACGAGTATGTGGAAAACATTCTCAACGACATCAAATGGCTGGGATTCCACTGGGGACAGGTATACTACGCCTCCGACTACTTTGAGAAGTTGTGGGACTTTGCCCTATGGCTCATCCGTCAGGGTCGCGCATACGTAGACGAGCAAACCTCAGAGCAGATAGCCGAACAGAAGGGCACCCCCACACAGGCCGGTACCCCCTCACCCTACCGTGACCGCCCTGTAGAGGAGAACCTGAAACTTTTTGCCGCCATGAACACCCCCGAGGCTGTGGAGGGTTCGATGGTGCTGAGAGCCAAGATAGACATGGCCAATCCCAACATGCACTTCCGCGACCCCATCATCTATCGCATCATACATACCCCACACCATCGCACAGGCACTAAGTGGCACGCATATCCCATGTACGACTTTGCACACGGACAGAGCGACTACTTCGAAGGAGTGACACACTCCATCTGCACACTGGAGTTTGTGCCACACCGTCCGCTCTACGACCTCTTCGTAGACTATCTGCAAGAGAAAGAAGGACAACACAGTTACAGACCCCGACAGATAGAGTTCAACCGTCTGAACCTGACCTACACCATGATGAGTAAGCGCAAACTGCTGGCTCTGGTCAACGAAGGTCTGGTGAGCGGATGGGACGACCCACGCATGCCCACACTCAGCGGCATGCGCCGTCGTGGCTACTCACCCGAAAGCATACGCCGCTTCATCGACTCGATAGGTTACACCAAGTTTGACGCCCTCAACGACATGGCACTGCTCGAGGCTGCCGTGCGCGACGACCTGAACATGAAGGCACAGCGCGTGTCGGCAGTGCTCAACCCCGTGGCACTGACCATCACCAACTATCCCGATGGTGAGAGCGAAGAGATGACTGCCATAAACAACCCCGAAAGCGAGGCTGACGGCACACACACCATCACCTTCTCCAAACATCTGTGGATAGAACGTGACGACTTCATGGAAGACGCCCCAAAGAAGTTCTTCCGCATGACACCAGGCAAGGAGGTGCGACTGAAGAATGCCTACATAGTGAAATGCACCGGATGCGTGAAAGACGAAGAGGGAGTGGTGACAGAGATACTGGCAGAATACGACCCCGAGACACTGAGCGGTCGCGAGGGTGCCAACCGCAAGGTGAAGGGCACACTGCACTGGGTGTCTGCCGATCACTGCGTGGAGGCCGAGGTAAGGATATACGACCGGCTGTTTGAGGTGGAGAACCCCTCTGCCGACGAGCGCGACTTCCGCGAACTGCTCAACCCGCAGTCGCTCACCACACTCACCAAGTGCTACGTGGAGCCATACGCCGCCGAACGCAAGCCAGGCGAATACCTGCAGTTCCAGCGCATAGGCTACTTCATGGCTGACCCCGATGGCAGCAGCGAGCACCCCGTGTATAACAAGACCGTGGGACTGAAAGACACCTGGGCACGCAAGAACAAATGAGCAACCTGGAGAGAGAGCAAGAGTTTCTGAGACAGTTGCGACTGTACGAAAACGCCAGGGACAGCGGTGAGGCGGTGTTCATGGACGTGGACGAGTTGTGCGACATAGTGGAATACTATCAGGTAAATGGCAAGTTGGACGATGCCATGGAGTGTGTGGACTATGCCCTCACCATCTATCCCGACCATTTGCCACTCATAGGTTTCAAAGCCCGTCTGCTGGTGCTGCGCGACGGCAACTTGGACGAGGCATACCAATGGCTGGAACGCATGGACGACCACGACAGCGTGGACTACCACTATCTGCAGGCAGAACTGCTGATAGCCGAAGGACGGATAGAAGAGGCAGACACACTGATGCAGGAGGTGTACGACAACTCCGACGAAGACGACCGCGACGACCTGGGCATAGACATGGCCATGCTGTATGCCGACTATGAACAGCCGGCACTGGCACTCGAATGGCTGAGACGCTCAGAATTGACCACCCACGACGACTATCAGGAGACCAAGGCACGCATACTGGCCATGGAGGGCAACTATGCCGAGGCAGCAGAGATATTCGAACGCCTGATAGACGACAACCCCTACTCCACCTTCTACTGGGTGCAACTTGCCACTGCACAGTTCATGTTGCAACGCACCGAAGAGAGCATCAACAGTTGCGAATATGCCATAGCCATAGAACCCACCAACCGCGAAGCCCTGGTAATGAAAGCCAGCGGACTGAACAGACTGGGCAATGCCAAGGGCGCCAAGGAATATTTCGACTTGGCACGCAAGTATCACCCCCACGATGTACACACCGAGATGTGCGATGCCTTAGCACAGATGGACAATGGCCATCCACAGGAGGCACTCGCCCTGCTCAGACGTGCCGAGCAGTACGCCAACGGCAGACAGGGCAGCATACTCGACGAGATACACATGGAGCAGGTGCGCATACTGCTGATGCTGAACCGCACCGACGAGGCCATAAAAATAATAGAAGAAGACATAGCACGCTTCATCAGACTCTCCGATACAGAGACGAGAGGTGAATGGCACGACCGCTATGACCTGCTGGCATTCGTAGATGCACTGGCAGGCAGGCGCGATGCCTTCCTCGACCATCTGGCCAAGGGTGTGGAATGTGCTCCACAGTATGTGACCGACACCCTCGCACCCCTTTTCCCCGAGGGCATGGACGTGAAGGAATACGTGGAATACGCAAAGACTCATTTCGACAACATACACCAAAAGATAATACAATGAACTGGATAAGCAACTTGCTGGGCAACCTCAATTACGGCACCATACTCTTTCTGATGATGCTGGAGAGCACGGTGATACCCGTACCCTCGGAGTTGGTGGTGTCGCCCGCAGCATACCATGCCGCCGATGGCAACCTGAACATATTCCTCGTAATACTGTTTGCCACAATAGGTGCCGACCTTGGAGCCACCATCAACTATCTGGCAGGCTACTACCTGGGGCGCCCCATCATCTACCGCTTCGCCAACAGCCGCTGGGGACACCTCTGCCTGCTCAACCAGGAGAAAGTGGAGAAGAGCGAGAAATACTTCAACGACCACGGCATGGTGGCCACCATCACAGGCCGACTGCTCATAGGCATACGCCACCTCATCTCCATACCCGCCGGACTGGCACGTATGACATACTGGAAATTCCTGCTCTATACCACCATCGGTGCCGGAATATGGAACTGCATACTGGCAGCCCTGGGATGGTATCTGCACAGCGTGGTGCCCCCCGATCAACTGGAGAGCAAGATAGAGGAATACGGCGAGTACATAAAATGGGCACTCATCATCCTGGTGGCAGGACTGGTGCTGTTCTTCGTGGCAAGGCACTTCTGGAAGAAATACAAGACAAAAAAAACAGAACAAAAAGCCGACAACAAACAATAAACAGCCGTGAAGCATAGTTATCATAATACATCCACACCTGTGGATATAAGACCGTGATAAACGCTGACTTAGCATGACCACACACTACATCTATATCATCATATCCTTTCTGGCGAGCATCATCTGCGGAATGATACTCATCCCCCAGATAATGAACTACTGCCAGCGCAAGAAACTATATGACATACCCAACGAGCGCAAGGTGCACAAGACAGCCATACCGAGACTCGGCGGTATCAGTTTCCTGCCGAGCATGGTGATAGCAGTGGTAGTGGCTTTGTTGGTTTTCGACGGCATATCAGGCAAGGCTCAAGTGACCATGAGCCTGTGGACCTGCCTCTTCTTCATCAGTCTGCTGCTGACCTATACCGTGGGTATCATCGATGACCTGATAGGACTGAATGCCACCACCAAGTTCATTGTTCAGATACTCGCGGCATCACTAATGCCCCTCTCCGGTCTGTATATCAACAATCTATACGGTTTTCTTGGCATACACGAGATACCAGTATGGGTAGGCATGATGCTCACCGTGTTTATGATAGTATTCATAGAGAACTCCATCAACCTCATAGACGGTATCGACGGACTGGCAGGCGGTCTGTGTTTCCTTGCTCTGGCAGGTTTTTTAGCATGCTTCGTCTCCGAGGGCATGTGGTCTTACGCCATACTCATAGCAGGACTGATGGGCGTAGTGGTAGGTTTTCTGTATTTCAACATGCTGGGCGACCCAGAGAAGAACCGCAAGATATTCATGGGTGATTCAGGCAGTCTGACTCTGGGCTTCATCCTTGGTTTCCTTTTTGTGAAACTGGCGATGGACAACCCCAATGTCATACCCTACCGTTCCGACCGTCTACTACTCTCGTTCACCTTCCTCATGGTGCCCATGCTCGACCTGGTACGTGTGGCACTCACCCGTCTTGTCAATCACTCTCCTATCTTCGATGCAGACAAGAACCACATACATCACAAACTGATGCGCAGTGGCATGGACCAGCACCACGCACTCATCTGCATACTGACGGTGTCATTACTATTCACTACCATCAATATAATGCTCAACAAATTGTGCGGTGCATCGCTCACGCTGATTATCATAATCGATGTAGTTCTGTTTATCACACTCAACTACACCGTCAACCTG
The DNA here is from genome assembly GCA_946186945.1 of uncultured Prevotella sp. Classification (GTDB taxonomy): domain Bacteria; phylum Bacteroidota; class Bacteroidia; order Bacteroidales; family Bacteroidaceae; genus Prevotella. Next base: position 28,231 of record CAMHPC010000014.1, on the reverse strand, counting down.
CGCATACGCAAACGGGGAAAGCAACCATTCGTAAAGAGAGAAGAATAACCAATTAAACTTACCTGATTATGAAGAAAATCATACTTACACTAACCCTCTGCCTACCACTGACTATGGCAGCACAGAGCCTGTCGCGTACCGGTGCTGATGCCGAGAACATAGTGCCCGCCGGATGGGAGCACACAGAGAGCATGGGCGACCTGAACAAGGACGGAATAGCCGACATGGTGTTGATAGCCCTGCCTAACAACCCTGAAAAGATAAAGACCCGCGATGACGGCTACCAATACAATTTCAATAAGCCCATACTCGCCATCTACCTCGGCGACGAGAAGGGACAACTACACAAGTGGAAGGAATACAAGGAACTGCTGCCAGCCATGGAGAATGAATATGAGACAATAGAGAGAGAAGTGAAAATCACCCCGCGAAACACACTCATCATCAACTTGTCGTTCTTCTACTCTGCCGGAGGCTATAGCAACGTATCAAATTCTTACACCTTCCGTATGCAACAGGGCGACTTCTACCTCATAGGAGAGGACGTGTGTGAACTGTCGAGACTGACAGGAGACATGAGGACAGAGAGTTTCAACTATCTCACACACAAGAAACAGACATTGGAGGAAAACGCTTTCGACGAGAAGGTGAAAGCAAAAGAGACATGGCAGAATATAGCCAAGGAACCGCTGAAACGTCTGGGCGAGACGGAATTGCAGTGATACAGCAAGTCATGTAGTGAAAAAATGAAGCAAAAACACAGGGGAAACTTTGCTGTTTGGTTTTATTTTGCTAACTTTGTATCGTAAACATTAACAATGAACCTAACAAAATACGACATGAATAGAATTAGTATTTCACTGATAACATTCCTACTCACCATGGTGTGCTGTACCACACAGGGCAAGGATGACAAGAAGGCAGGAACAACAGAAGCCGTTGAAACTAGTACAGAGGCTGAAATCGCTGAACCGACAAAGACCATGAAGGAGAGTTATCCATGGAAGCTGTCGCAGTGTGCACAGAAAGACTCACACATAAACGTGGTGCTGAGCAAAGATGACGAAGGGCAACAAAAGGCTGTGATATACATTGACGGTAAACAGACACAGGTGTTCGCCGGAGAGGAAGAGCTCTTCACCGACTGGTACGACCAGCCTGCAGAGACCATGATTCACTTTGTAGATGCCAACTTCGACGGACATACGGATATCTTCCTCGGACCGGGAGAGTCGCGCACCTACAGCACCATACTGCTCTGGAACCCCGAAAGGAATAAGTTTGAGCGTATAGGCAAACTGGGTGAGCCTTCGCTGCAAAACCCCGTCTTCTCACCTCACGAGGCTGCCATATACCTGAGCGGATCAAACAGTGCCTGGGAATATTCTTTCAGCAAGATGGAATGGAAAGGCAACGAGTTGGTAGAGACCGACAACCTGTTCTACTACTCCATTCCCCAGGAGCAGACAAAAATTACTGGCAAGAAATGCAGCATGTTTGAGAAGAAAGACAAGAATGGCAAGACCATAAAGGCATATAAGAGCAAAAAGGAACTGCCAAAATACTGGCGCCAGATAGTTGACATAACCCTGGAATAAATATATCTAGAGTATCTAGAATATCTAAAGAATACTATAACAACCTAAATAGAATAATGAAGACAGTTTTTGATTTCACTGTAAAAGACAGGAAGGGTGGAAATGTAGCCCTCAAGAGTTATGCCAATGAAGTATTGCTCATAGTAAACACCGCCACGAAATGTGGGTTCACTCCGCAGTACGAAGAGTTGGAGAAACTATACGAGAAATATCACAGTCAGGGTTTCGAGATACTCGACTTCCCCTGCAACCAGTTTGGTCAGCAGGCTCCCGGTCCTGATGAGACTATACACAATTTCTGCAAGTTGAACTATGGCACCGAGTTTCCACGCTTCAAGAAGGTGAAGGTGAACGGCGATGATGCCGACCCACTGTTCAAATATCTGAAAGAGCAGAAGGGCTTCGCCGGATGGAATATGGAGCACCCCATAGCACATATACTCGATGAGATGCTATCCAAGGAAGACCCCAACTACAAAGAGAAGAACGACATAAAGTGGAACTTCACCAAATTTCTCGTGAACAAGGTGGGACTGGTAGTGGCACGCTTTGAGCCCACGACTCCGGTGGAAGAGATAGAACAACAGATACAGCAGTTACTTAAATAAGACAATACGAGAAGAATGCCCGCGCCCTACGGGCATTCTTCAATAAAAGCTGAAAGAACAATGAACGGAAGAGAACATGTGAAATGCCTTATTATAGGCAGTGGTCCTGCAGGATATACAGCAGCCATCTATGCTGCCCGAGCCAATCTCTCACCAGTAGAGTATTGCGGTATGCAGACGGGTGGACAGTTGACCCAGACCACCACTGTAGAGAATTTTCCCGGTTATCCTGAGGGTGTGGACGGCAATGAGATGATGATGCAACTGCGCAAACAGGCAGAGCGGTTCGGCACCGACCTGCGCGATGGCGAGATAGCAAGTGCCGACCTGAGTAGTCAGCCCTACGTGCTCACCACCGACCGCGGTGTAGAGATAGAAGCCGACACGGTGATAATAGCCACCGGCGCCTCCGCCAAGTACTTAGGATTGGATGATGAGAAGAAATACATGGGTCAGGGAGTATCGGCATGTGCCACCTGCGACGGTTTCTTTTACCGCAAGCGCACAGTAGCCGTGGTAGGCGGCGGCGATACCGCATGCGAGGAAGCACTCTATCTGGCTTCACTTGCCAAGAAGGTATATATGATAGTGCGCAAGCCCTTCCTGCGTGCCTCGGAAGTGATGAAGCAGAGAGTGATGGATACTGACAATATAGAGGTGCTATTCGAGCACAACACACTGGGACTCTTTGGCGAGTATGGTGTGGAAGGTGCCCATGTAGTGAAACGTATGGGTGAGAGCGACGAGCAGCGCTACGACCTGCCTATAGACGGTTTCTTCCTCGCCATAGGACACAAGCCCAACAGTGATGTGTTCAAACAGTGGTTGGACACCGACGAGACAGGATACATAAAGACCATCGACGGCACACCGTGCACCAAACTGCCCGGAGTGTATGCCGCAGGCGATGTGGCAGACCCCCACTACCGTCAGGCTGTGACAGCAGCAGCCAGCGGATGCAAGGCAGCCATAGAAGCCGACCGCTACCTGCGCAGTCTGTAAACGAAGTGAACGAAGAAGGACGACAGGTATGAAACGACTATCACTACTGCTATGCGCCATACTGATGTATCTGACGCTCCCGGCACAGGCACTGAGAGACAGCCACAAACTGTCTCCTGCCCTGCGCCATGTCGTGCGCCAGCATCACCGGCAAACTCTCAGCAGTCAGGACAACCGCCATATCTGTCTGTTGATGAAATGCGATGGCGACGCATCGAGCGTGCTGTCGCGCCATGGCGGCACACTACTTGCCACCATAGGTGAAGTGCTGGTGGCAGATGTGCCCATAGCCAGGATAGAGACATTGGCAAGTGAGGCTTGCGTGCAGCGCCTGGAGGCGGAACGTATGCCAAGGCCCGAGATGCGGGTGACACCGGGATATGTGAATGCCACCCCTGCCTATGCAGGTACCGACCTGCCACAGGCCTTTGACGGAACAGGGGTGATAGCAGGAAGCGTAGACTGTGGTCACGACTTCACCCACCCCTTCTTTCTCGACGACGACGGCAAGACACGTGTGAAATACTTCATAGACTTCAACCAAAAGAACAGCGACGGTATATGGGGAAAAGAATATACCACTCCCGAGACCATCACGCAGGCACAACACTCGGTGGGCAATAGCGCACACGGCACCCATGTACTGGGTATCATGGCAGGCAGCGAGGTACTGCAGTTTCATGGCATTGCCCCTGGTGCCGATCTTTGCGTGGCCGACTTCAATTCGGAGCGCTCGGAATTTGAAAGTCCTGACGGTGGCATCACCTCCGCCCGCTGTATATTGGGATTCAAGCGTCTATTCGACTATGCCGATGCCCACCAGCAGCCTTGTGTGATCAATTTCAGCAACGGCGAGAGCACCACCTTCGCCATAGGACGCACGCTGGAGCGTGAAGCCTTAGAGACGTTGGTAGGTGCCGGACATATCATAGTGTCGGCAGCAGGCAACGATGGTGATAAATACCGCTACGTGGTGAAGCCCGCCAGTGTGCAGAGCACTACGGTGATGATGGATGTGGGGGTGCTGGACCCAGAAATCATCGCCGACGTGCGCACCAACAGCGAGATGAACGTGGTGATACGACTGGGCAACAACACCTTCACCTTCAATACCGCAGAGATAAGAGAGGCTGAGGGACAGTACCTCTCGCTTTCGCGATTGATAGACGGCAATACCGTGACTATCAGTGCTGAGAGAGTGGACTGCGAGGCCGACTCCATAGGTACCGTATATGCATTTCGTGGCAACTACCCCACCCTCTCCTATCCCTATTACAACAACTGCACCATCACCCTGCAAGGAGAAGGTGAAGCCGAACTGCTGAGCGACATCTTCGTATGCCCTCTGAGCAGTACCGGTGCCAACAACTACCTTCAAACAGGATACAACTTAGGTTGGCCGGCAGAACTGGACTGCATAATATGCGTGGGCAGCACCAACTATTCCAACGGAGCCGGCCTACTGTCATACTTCTCCAGCGTAGGACCTACCATAGACCATCGCATGAAGCCCGATGTAGTGGCACCGGGGAGCAATATCATCTCCGCAGCCAACAGTTTCTCCTCGCGGGGCAACAGCGGCAGTTACAGTGTGCTGTACAACAACAAGATGTATTACTTCATATCCCTGAGTGGCACCTCCATGGCGTCGCCTGTGATGGCAGGTGCCGTTGCAGTATGGCTGCAGGCGTGTCCCACCCTCACACCCGAAGATGTGAAGGCAACCATACGAGCCACTTCCACCCACCCCGAGCGTACGATGGACTATCCCAACCACAAATACGGCTGGGGACAAGTGGATGTATACAACGGTCTGCTGCACGTGCTCAATGTGGCCGACGGCATAGCAGAGCCACGTATGTTGGGCAGTGATATGAAGATGGAATGGGACGGAAACACGCTGAGCATAGATGGCAATGCAATGAAAGGTCATCAATACAGCATGACCGTGTATGACATGCAGGGACGGAAACTGCGTCAGGTGGACATGCAGGACAATATGAACCTAAGCACGCTGCCACAAGGAGTATACATAGTAAACCTGCATGCCGATGACAAGTCGTTGTCAGGCAGTACCCTCATCAGGAAGTGAATAGGGAGCAGGTCGGCGGAAGAGCCACAACCCCAAGAAGGTGAGCAATCCGTTGAGCATGAGAAGTTCGTAACCAAACTTATATCCCACCAGATGCGACACCACCGTATCGAGTGCAAAGCATAATAGAGGCGAGATGACGGCGATATAGGGCACCATACGGTCATCTACTCCCCGTTTGGTGAAAATGGCGTATGCGAAGAGTCCGAGGAGCGGTCCGTAGGTATATCCGCACATCACATAGATAGCATCTATGACACTATCGGAATGCAGCATGCGGAAGAGCAGGATACACAAGGTGAATGCCACTGCCACCCCCACATGCACCCTGTGGCGCAGGCGCTCATCATCGGGTTTCTGCAACAGGTCCACACAGTATGATGTGGTCATGGCAGTCATGGCAGAGTCGGCTGAGGAGAAAGAAGCAGCCACAATACCCACTGTGAATAGTGCCACTACCACCAGTCCGAGAGCACCCGATGCAGCAAAAGTGGGAACGAGAGCATCGGGCGATGTGACCACCACACCCTGACGAGCAGCCAACATGGTGAGCAGCACACCCAGCGAGAGGAAGAGGAGATTGGCAGGCACAAAGGCTATGCCATACGTACACATATCCTTCTGAGCATCGCGCAGGTTACGGCAAGTGAGGTTTTTCTGCATCATATCCTGGTCCAGACCCGTCATTACGATAGTGATGAACACACCACTGAGAAACTGTTTCCAGAAATTCTGCTTAGACCACCAATCGTCCATCACGAAAATCCTGCTATGCTCATCAGCAGCCACCGCCTGTATCGCTTCGCCCACGTTCATGCCCAGCGTGTGGGTGACGTGTACGATAATCAGTATGAGGGCGGTAAACATGCTGGCAGTCTGCAGGGTATCGGTCCATACCAAAGTACGTATACCTCCCCGACGGGTATAAAACCATATGAGCAGCACCATGAGTGGCACCGTGACTATGAAGGGCACATGCCACTGCGAGAACACAAACTCCTGCAATATGATACACACCATATAAAACCGTGCCGCTGCCCCCGTCATCTTGCTGAGGAGGAAGAATGAGGCCCCTGTGCGATATGAGCGTCCACCCAGACGCTGCTGCAAGAAGCCGTATATGGTAGTGAGGCGAAAACGGTAGTAGATGGGCAACAGCACAAATGCCACTACCAGATAGCCGAAGAAGAAACCTATGCAGGTTTGCATATAGGTCATATCGGAGAGCATCACCATACCTGGCACTGAGACGAAGGTGACACCAGAGATAGAGGCACCCACCATGCCAAAAGCCACCATGTACCACGGTGACCGTCTGCCGCCGCGATAGAATGTGTCGTTGTCGCTCCGCCCTGCGGTAAGACGGCTAATGAGAAGGAGCAGCGAGAAATACAGTAAGAGTGTGACGAGTATCAGCATAACAGTCGGCAAAAGTAACAAAAAAAAACAAGATTTGGTAAAAGAGCCGAGTATTTCCCGATTTTTCCCTACTTTTGCAAGTGCTATGGAAAGAGAGACAATAACGAGCGTGCACAATGCCAAGGTGCGCCGCTATCTGCTGTTACAACAGAAATCGTCAGAGCGCCGTCAGTCGGGCTGTTTCGTATTGGAGGGTCGTCGCGAACTGCATCATGCCCTGTCTGCCGGATACAAGATAGACACCCTATTCGTCTGCCGTCCCTTGTCAGGCGAGCAGTTCCTCAGCGAAAAGTGCCCACCTGGAGTCAATGTAGTAGATGTGACACCTGCGGTATACAGTCGCATGGCATACAGGGAGAGCACCGAGGGGTGTGCCGCCATACTCCGCAGCCGTGAGCGCAGGTTGACCGACCTGTCCCTTTCTTCCCGTCCTCTACTCATGGTATTGGAGAGTGTGGAGAAGCCAGGCAATCTGGGAGCGATACTCCGCAGTGCCGATGCTGCTGCCGCCGATGCCGTGATAGTGTGCGACCCACTGACCGACCTGTACAACCCCAACCTGATACGTAGCAGCGTGGGAGCCTTTTTTACGGTGCCCTGTGTGGCATGCACATCGGAAGAATGCATATCGTTTCTCAAGAGCAGAGGTATACAGATACTCACCGCCCAACTGCAAGACTCCGTGCCTTATTATGCAAGTGATATGAGTCGTGGCACTGCCATAGTGATGGGAACGGAGTCGACCGGACTGACCACCCAATGGCGCCAGGCAGCCGACACCCACATCCGCATACCCATGCAGGGGCGTATCGATTCGCTCAACGTATCGGTCAGTGCCGCCATACTGCTCTTTGAGGCAGTACGTCAGCGTGTATAGCATAGTGTGGCAGCCAGGTTAAGCACTTATTTCCCTTCTATTATCTGCCGCAGGGTGAAGACCGCCTCACCCACCGACGACACATCACTCACCACCATGGCACGATGCCCCTTCACCTCCTTGAGGTTGCATCGCATGGTATGACGGGTGATATACTGCAATATCTGTTCGAAACTCTCGCTCTGATAGAAGGGGCTGTCGGCAGTGCTCACGAACTGCATTTGCATACGCTCGTTCTTCAAGATTATCTTCTCGCATCCCAGTTGTTTGCCCAATCTGCGCAGAGCCACCACCTGCATCAGTTCCACACCCTGTCGCGGCACGGGTCCGAATCTGTCCTCCAGCCGTTTTCTGTAAGCCTCCAGTTCGTTGTCGGTAGCGATATTGTCCAGTTCACGATACAGCAGCATTCTCTCACTGCTGCCGGGCACGTATGAATCGGGAAAATACATCTCCAAGTCGCTTTCCACCGTACAATCGTCCACGAACTCATCAGCCTTCACCTTTCTACCCTGCTTCATCTCCTCACGATAGAAATCGGCAAACTCCTCGTTTTTCAGTTCTGTGACCGCCTGTGTGAGGATTTTCTGATAAGTCTCGTACCCCAGGTCCTCCATAAATCCGCTTTGCTCCGCACCGAGCAGGTTGCCAGCCCCTCGTATATCCAAGTCTTGCATGGCAAGTGAGAAGCCACTGCCCAGTTCAGAGAAATTCTCCAGAGCCTCCAGTCGTCGTCGTGCATCCTCGCGCAGCAGTTGTTTGGGCGGAGCCAGCAGGTAGCAGAAGGCCTTACGATTGCTTCGTCCCACCCGTCCTCGCATCTGGTGCAGGTCAGAGAGTCCGAAGTGGTGAGCATCATTGATGATGATGGTATTAGCATTTGGTATATCAATACCATTCTCTATTATCGTAGTAGATAGCAGCACATCATAGTCGTAATTGATAAATCCCATGATGATACGTTCCAGTTCCTCGGGCTTCATCTGTCCATGTCCTATCACCACCCGTGCGTCAGGCACATAGCGATGTATGGTTTGTTCAATCTGAGTGAGTTGCGAGATACGGTCATTGACGAAGAACACCTGTCCGTTTCTACTCATCTCGTATCCTATGGCATCTGCTATCACCTCGTGGTGGAAGGTAGTGAGTTCGGTATATATAGGATAGCGATTGGGTGGTGGTGTACGCATGATACTCATATCCCTTGCTCCCATGAGCGAGAACTGCAGCGTGCGTGGTATAGGCGTGGCAGAGAGGGTGAGAGTATCGATATTGGTGCGCAGTTTGCGTATTTTCTCCTTGGTAGCCACCCCGAATTTCTGTTCCTCGTCGATGATGAGTAGTCCCACATCATGCCATTGCACATCCTTTCCCAGCATTTTGTGAGTGCCTATGAGAACATCTATCTGTCCATCCTTCAGTTGTGCGAGTATCTGCCGCGTTTGTTTTGCTGTCCGTGCCCTGGAGAGATATTCCACCTTGATGGGCATCTCCTTCAATCGTTCAGAGAACGTCTGGTAGTGTTGGAAAGCGAGCACAGTGGTAGGTACCAATACCGCCACCTGTTTCCCGTCGGCAGCCGCCTTGCATGCTGCCCGTACCGCCACCTCCGTCTTGCCAAATCCCACGTCGCCGCATACCAGCCTGTCCATGGGTCTGTTGCTTTCCATATCCGCCTTCACCTCTTGTGTAGCCTTCAGTTGGTCGGGAGTGTCTTCGTATATGAAACTGGCCTCCAGTTCATGTTGCATATACGTATCCGGTGCGAAAGCATGTCCTTTCTCGTGTCTTCGTTTGGCATACAGTTTGATAAGGTCGCGTGCTATATCCTTTATCCGTGTTTTGGTACGCTCCTTCATACGTTCCCACGCCCCAGTGCCCAGTGTGCTCATACGTGGTGGTTCGCCTGTGTCGCTGCGTCGGTATTTGGAAATCTTGTATAGCGAGTGAATGCTCACGTCTACCGTATCCCCCCGTTGATACTGTATGCGTATCATCTCCTGATAACTGTCTCCGGTGGGCACTCGAACCAGTCCGGCAAAGCGTCCGATACCGAAATCCACATGCACCACATAGTCGCCCGGTTCCATCTCTTGCAGTTCTTTCATAGTGAGAGCCATCTTTCCAGCCCTTGCAGCATCGCTGCGTGACTGGTATTTATGAAAGCGGTCAAAGATCTGGTGGTCGGTGAAGAAGCATGAACGCAGGTCATGGTCTACGTATCCCTCGTGCAGCGTGCGGTTCACACCCACGAGTTGTATCTGTGCTGTTTCGTCCTGTTTTACTATTTCAGCCAGTCGTTGTATCTGTTTCTCGCTGTCTGCCAACACATATAGTTGGTAGCCGTGTCTCTGATAGTCGGCGAGCGTAGTGAGCAGCAGCGGTATATTCTTGTGAAAGAGAGGTTGTGGCGCCGTATGGAAGTGGAGTGTGGCATCGGCAGCATCTGTGGGATGAGCGCCCCACTCCACCGTGCGTAACAGCGTCATGGCTTCCTCAGCCACAGTGCCGCTGATGAAATGGTTGTCGCTTTGCAGTTGCCGCTGTATCTCCTGCCGTTCCATCTCGTTGGCATTCTCCAGTTGTTGCGTGACATGCTGTGAGGAAAAGCCCTCCTCATGGATATTGCTTATGGCATTGAGCACATATCGTTGGTCTCTCACTGCTATCACCGTGTCCTCGGGCAGCATAGAGAAGAAGGATGCCCGCTGTGTGGTGGTGCTACTGTCCACCCTTGGCAGTATATCCACATGGTTTCTGTTCTCGAGCGAGAGTTGGTTTTGCACATCGAAGGTACGTATGGTATCTATCTCATCGCCGAAGAAGTCGATACGGAAGGGCCGTTCGCATGAGAAGGAGAACACATCGAGTATGCTGCCACGCAGAGCGAACTGTCCCGGTTCGTATACATAGTCCACCTCTTGAAAGCCATGTGAGCGCAGTTGCTGTGCTATGTCCGACACATCGGCAGCCGCGCCCTGAGAGAGTGAGATGATACAAGAAGAGAGTTGTTTCTGTGACACCACCCATTCGCTCAGTGCCTCAGGAGACGAGACGATAAAGTCGACTTTGGCATTAGGCGATGCCAGCGCAGCCAGCACCTCAGTGCGCAGTATCTCGTTGGCGGCATCGTGCTGTCCGTATTTCGCCGCCCTTTTGTAGGAAGAAGGGAAGAGCATCACCCTATCCCCTCCGAGGATCTGAGTGAGGTCATTATTGAAGTAGTTTGCCTCCTCATTGTCTTGCGTCACCACGAGAATGGTTCTTTGCAACATGTCGCAACAGGCAGCCAGCATCAGTGGTGCAGCCGATGCTGTAAGTCCATCAATGAAGGCACGACGTATGGAGTCGTCGTTGAGTAGTGAGACGAGTGCTTGGCACTGCGGGGTGCGGGCCAGTTGCTGTGCCAGGTATTGTATAGTCATGCCTCTGCCGGCTTCTTAGGGTATTTCTTGAACCATCCGTCCCAGCGCAGGCGCATCACCCCGAAAAAGGCTTCGCCGAAGATACCTCCACTCATCTTGCTCACCCCTTCGCGTCGGTTGACGAAGATGACGGGCACCTCCTTTATTTTAAATCCTATCTTGTGTGCGGTGAATTTCATCTCTATCTGGAAGGCATAGCCTTTGAAGCGTATCTTGTCCAATTCTATCGTCTCGAGCACCTGTCTGCGATAGCATTTGAATCCTGCTGTAGTATCGTGCACTTTAAATCCTGTGACCATACGCACGTATTTTGATGCGAAATAACTCATCAGCACCCGTCCGATGGGCCAGTTCACCACATTGACGCCGCTCACATACCTACTGCCAATAGCCACGTCGTAGCCCTCGTCGTGACAGGCGGCATACAGCCGTGGCAGGTCTGAGGGGTCGTGGGAGAAGTCGGCATCCATCTCGAATATATAGTCATACTTATGTTCGAGGGCCCATTTGAAGCCGGTGATATATGCAGTGCCGAGACCTTGTTTTCCTTCGCGTTCGAGGATGAACAAGCGGTCTCTGTACTCACTCTCTATGAGAGTGTGCACTATCTGTGCCGTACCGTCGGGACTGCCATCATCGATGACAAGTATATGGAAGCACTTGTCGAGGGCGAAGACAGCCTTGATGATCTTCTCGATGTTTTCTTTCTCGTTGTAGGTGGGTATGATAACTATACTGTCGCTTGCGTTCATATGATGCGTATGAGATTGTTTAGCAAAGGTAATAGATGATATTGTTTAAACCAAATAAAAGGTCGATTATTTTACTGCTCCGGGATTTCTGTCTGCTTTGCGTCGCTGTTTTTGCAGTATTTCGGTTCGAGGCTGCTTCGCACAGCGCGGTAACTGTCGTTCATTGTGGTGCGCGCGTTGTCTGGTCCCTGTCCGATGGGATAGAGCGGAGTGTGGAAAGTGAGTCGCAGTGGGTGCCAGTTGACCCAGTGCCAGTCGCGTGTGCGTGGCATGACGTCAAACGAACCATTTATGGTGATGGGCACCACAGGCAGTTGCAACTCGTCGGCGAGCATAAATGCCCCTCTGTGGAAGTCTGACACATCACCGGTGAAGGTGCGCGAGCCCTCGGGAAAGACCACGAGCGACATACCCCCTTGCAGTATACGTCGTGCCTGTCTGTAAGAAGCCTGTATACGTTTTGGTCCGCGTTTGTCGATGAAAATCTGCCTCGACGCCTTGCATGCAGTTCCCACGAAAGGTATGCGGCGCAGTGACTCCTTCATCATCCACCTGAAGTTGCGGTTCAGGTGTCCGTAGATGAGGAATATGTCGAAAGCCCCTTGATGATTTGCCACGAACACATACGACTGTCCCTTTTCCAGGTGGTGACGTCCTTCCACCTTGGCAGGAATGAGGAACAGTTTGAGCATGAGCCATGCCCAACATTTGCCCGGATAGTATCCAAAGATATGCCCGCCTCCTAGCAGGCACCCGATGACGGTGACAAATGCAGTCAGTATAGTAAGTGCCACGCCAAAAGGTATGGCCACCAGAGTCTGGTATATGCGATAAAGGTATTTCATCTTTCAGTGTTTTTTTGTGTGGTGAAGGGTGATAAGTACTATCTCGCCTGGCAGTCCGAAGCGTAGTGGCAGCAGTCCGCCCACGCCGTGTGTCACATAGATAGAGCGTCCCTGCTCTTCGTACCAGCCATCATTTTCTGAATGCAACAGGTCACCTGCTTTTATGCCGAAGAGAGCCAGTTGTCCTCCATGGGTATGTCCGCTTAGTGTGAGTTGTGCCGTGGTCTGCGGCAGTATCATGGTGCTCCACGATGTGGGGTCGTGTTCGAGCATGATAGTGAATGCACCCTTTGGTATACCCTTCATTGCCATATCAGGACGTCCTCTCTGTGGCATCCGGGCCTTATTGCCTTGATTTTCCATCCCAGCCACGAAGATAGAGTCGCTGCCACGGCGCACCACACGGTTTTCATTGAGCAGAAGAGTCCAGCCCAACTGCCGTTGCGTGTCTATCATCCTGTTGGTCATACTGTCCTGCACATGTTTGTGTGGACTGGCGTATAGGCCGTAGTCATGATTGCCGAGGACGGAGAACACCCCGTCGCGAGAGGGTATGGAGTTGAGCAGATGTCTGTGTTCATCTATCTCTGCAGGGTTCATATTTTGCAGGTCTCCCACGAAGCACACCATGTCGGCATTGAGAGAGCGCAGAGTGTCCACCACATTTTTAAGAATGTACTGTTTGTCGCCATGATAGGAGCCCACGTGCAGGTCGGAAACGAGTGCCACACGATAACCATCGAAGGCTGGAGGCACGGCAGGCGAGTTGTATTCGGTATATGTGATCTCGAGAGATGCGAAGCCGGCAGTGAGCCCGTATACAGTGACATATACTGTGCCCAGGGCGCCGAATATTCCCACCACATTGCCCCAGTTCTTGCGTGAACGCAACAGGCGAGCGATACCGCGCCCTACCACAGAGCAGAGCGCGAACACAGCCTTCGACACCACACAGACTCCCAGCAGCAGTATGTAGATGAAGAGCAGCCTGTCGTCATCGGGCACGAACTGGTCGGCTGTTGCCATGAGGTAAGTGAGCCACAACATAAGCAGACACGGCAACCACCACAACAGTTTTTTCCACATAGCCACATGACGCCGTGCCACGAAGCGTCTGTATATATACAGGTCGGGCAGTATAATCAGCAGCAGGTAGAGGAGTATGTTTTTTATTATCATCAGTATAATTTGTGTCAGTTTACTAATACAGACTGCAAGAAACGTCTCATCAGCGGTTCAGGCACTCCGCGACGCAGTGCATACGAGTGCAACTGGTCGTCGCCTATCTGCGAGATATTGAAATAGCGTGCCTGCGGGTGTGCTATCATCAGTCCTGATACGGAGGCGTGTGGGCGCATCGCCCCGTGTTCGGTGAGTGTGATACCTATGTCGTGCAGGTGCAGGAGCGAGTCAATCACAAAGTTCATGCTGGTATCGGGCAGTGAGGGATAGCCCACAGCCGGTCTTATGCCCTGGAAGCGTTCGGCATGCAACTCCTCGATAGTGAGTTGTTCATGAGGCGCATATCCCCAGTAATCTGTTCGCACCAGTTGATGCATGCGTTCTACGGTAGCCTCTGCCAGACGGTCTGCCACAGTCTGGTGCAACATGTGCTGATAGTCATCGTCTCCCACAGGGTGTTCCATCTCATAGTCCACGGTGGCAGCGAAGAGTCCGATATGGTCGGTCTGCCCCTGCGAGGCTGGTCTTATGTAGTCTGCCAACGAGAGGCAGGGCTGCCCCTCCTCGGCATACTGTTGTCTGAGCATAGGCATGCGTGTGCCGTCTACTATTATATCGTCGCCGTCGCTCACTGCTGGCATTACGGCAAAGAGAGTATGCGTGTGGTAGCGTGTGTCCAGTCTTTGCATCAGTTCTTCCGCATCTCGTCTGAGGCGCATACGCTCCTCGGTGGCTGTACTGCTCAGAGCCCACGCATGGTAGAAATACACCCAGTTGATATATGGCGCCACCTCGTGAATGCTGAATGAAAGTTGATGTACCATATCATTCATCACCTGAAGCAGACGGCCTGTCCGCAACTGCTGTCATCGGTCAGTCCGTGGTCATAGATATGCTGTCCGTTGCAGAAGGTGTGTATCACCCTCCAGCGGTAGGTTCTTCCCTCCACCGGACTCCATCCGCACTTGCTCCTGACATCTGCTGTGCTGACAGTCCAGGGTGTGCTGCGTTGTATCATCACCAAGTCGGCTTTGTATCCTTGTCTGAGGAACCCCCGTTGTGATATTTGGAAGAGGTGTGCCGGGTGGTGGCACATGAGGTCTGCCACTCGTGTGAGAGTCAGTACACCTTCATCGACGAGTTGCATCATCGACACCAGTGAATACTGTATCATGGGCATGCCCGATGCGGCACGTAGTGCCCCACCCTCTTTGTCGGCGAGCAGGTGTGGTGCGTGGTCTGTAGCCACGGTATATATACGTCCGTCGGTGAGTGCCCGTCTGAGTTCCTCTCTGTCGGCATGTGTCTTCACTGCGGGGTTGCACTTTATGCGTGTGCCCAACAAGGCATAGTCGGCATCGGTAAACAGGAGGTGTGCCACCACAGCCTCGGCAGTGACCAGTGGCAGAGACGGTGTGACGACGGGCGAGAAGAGTTGCAGTTCGCGAGCCGTGGTGACATGTGCCACATGCAGGCGGGCGTGGTGGGTGTTTGCCAGAGACACGGCGAGTGCCGTAGACTCGTAGCACGCCTTTGCCGAGCGTATCTCGGGATGATGGCACACCTCGGGGTCGTCGCCATACATCATCTGTGCTCGCTGCATATTGTGTGCGATGATGCTGCTATCCTCGCAGTGAGCCATTAGTGGTAGTGGTGCCGTGCGGAATATTTTGTCGAGTGCCTCGCGTCTGTCCACCAGCATATTGCCGGTAGACGAGCCCATAAAGAGTTTGATGGCGGGCACCCTGTGTATGTCGAGGTGTTCGAAGAGGGGATAGTTGTCGTTGGTAGCACCGAAGAGGAAGGCATAGTTTACTGCGCTGTCCTTCTGTGCCCTTTGGTATTTGTCGTCGAGAGCCTGCAGTGTGGTGGTCTGTGGCACTGTGTTGGGCATATCGAAATAGGTGGTGACTCCTCCTGCGGCAGCAGCCCTGCTTTCGCTTCTGATATCCGCTTTGTGCTGTAGTCCCGGTTCGCGGAAATGCACGTGTGTATCGATTATGCCTGGCATGAGCAATGCTCCTCGGGCATCGATGATATGCCTGGCAGCCAGACCCTCGGGCATGCCTTCTCCTATCTCTGCTATGATATCCCCGTCGATGGCCAGGTATCCGTCATAGACACGGCCTTCGTTGACTATCTTGGCATTGGTGATGAGTGTGTCCATGTATCAGCGGTTGTAGGATAGTCAGTTGGCGGGCTGCGCCATCTGGTTGGGTGTAGGTGGTTGTGGTGCCGGTGCGGCAGGTGCTGCATTGGCATTAACGGCCTGTGTGGTCTGTTGTGGCAGAGTCTCGAGTCCGTTTTGCAGGTTCTGTACGTGCTGTGCCTCGCTCACATACAGTTTCACGTATGCATCATCCTTGAATCGTGATGTGGCTTTGCTCATCACGTCCACTATCCACGGTCGCATTTCGGGATAGGGATATCCTGTGGTGACTATCATGAAGATGCCCGGTCCCAGGGCATTGTCGAAATTGTTGGCTATGGTGCCCGTGACGAGGTTGTCCAACTGCCGTGCGATGTTCATAGCCTCCTGCTGCAGTTGCGGCACCACCTGCTGCATGTCGTGCCCGTTCATGATGGCCTGGTCGTGCTGATGCACGAGATCGTCATTGCGTGCCTGCAGTTCTTCGTAGTGTCTGAGGAAGGCATACAGGCTATCGTTGAGCGGTGTGCCACTCAGCACCATCTGAGTCTGGTCTATGCGTATGGATATCTCCCCATCCTCGAGCATCAGAGGCATGAGGTTGTTGTTGTCCATGTAGATGTATGCTATAGTAGCGGTATCAAGCGAGCCTGAGAATTGGAATTTCCCATGCACCACCTCGCACGAGTCACGGTTTACCATCTCGTCGGTATCAAACACTTTCAGGTATAGCATTCTGCCATCGAGCAGCGACACGTTTGTGGTGCCATCCAGGTTGTATGATGACATGCACGAAGTGAGGGCAGCAATGACAGCGAGTGTGCAGAATAGTTTATTCATGGATATTATTGTGATTGGCTTTTAGTTTAGCAAACTCATGCGACAGTCGGTGTGTGGCATATACTTCCACTATGGCAGCCGCAAGCAGGGTGATGACCCATTTGTTGTAAGCATATTGTATGTAAGTTTCTACGTTGTCAAACCATGGCAGCATGAAGTGGTGCACGGTGTCGACCATAAGTGCCGCAGAGAGCAGGAAGAGGAAACAAGCGAAGAGCAGTATTCGGCGCAGTCGGCGTATGGTGATATCGTTGCCGTCGTAGCGCTGTTCTGCCTGCATGGCGACGAACATGAGTGCGCCCACGGTAAAGACCCAGCAGGCTATCTCCTGGTGGAACATGAGGGCAAAACATCCCGCGCCGATAACCATCAGCGCCCCTCCTACGAGGAATACTATGCTTTGCCATTTATTCAGTTGCTTCATCTTCCTCCTCTCCTTCCAGTTCATCGCTCAGCACGAATATGTCCTCATCATCATTCTTCATGAAATAGCGTTCGCGGGCTATCTTCTCAATAGCCTGTGGAGAGCGGTCCAATTCATCGAGACGAATGGAATCTGCTGTATACTGACGGTTGAGTTCGCTGATTTCTGCCTTCAGTTCCTTTATCTGCTCTTTGTATGCTTGCTGGCTGAGCCAACTGTTCTCGCCCACAGCACCGAGAATAAACACACCCACCAAGAGAGTGATGACGTATTTGAAACGCCCCACCAAGCGTGCGAATATGCGGAAAATCTTCATATTGTTCTGTTAATCGGATGCAAAGTTATTAAAACTGGAAGATATTACGACAAATAAACTGTTAATCAAACAAAAAAAATTGGTTTTTTCTCTCACTTAACCGTACCCTTGCTACGCGAAGGTATTCACGTTCGGAATAACTCAAATAAATTTGGTTTTTCTCTCGCTTAACCGTACCTTTGCTACGCGAAGGTACTCACGTTCGGAATAACTCAAATAAATTTGGTTTTTCTCTCACTTAACCGTACCTTTGCAGAAAAATAAGATGTGAGATGGAATATATAGTTTCAGCGCGTAAATATCGACCTATGACGTTTGATGCCGTGGTGGGTCAGTCGGCACTTACCACGACACTGAAGAATGCCGTGAAGAGCGGCAAGTTGGCTCATGCCTTCCTGTTTTGTGGTCCGAGGGGTGTAGGCAAGACTACTTGCGCCCGTATCTTTGCCAAGGCCATCAACTGCGAACATCCTTCTTCCGATGGTGAGGCATGCGGTGAATGTGAGAGTTGCCGTTCGTTTGACGAGCAGCGCTCGTTCAACATCTTTGAGTTGGACGCCGCCTCAAACAATTCTGTGGAAGACATAAAGAACCTGATGGACCAGACACGCGTACCGCCCCAAACAGGCAAGTACAAAGTGTTTATCATAGACGAGGTGCACATGCTCTCTGCCGCTGCTTTCAACGCATTTCTCAAAACTCTGGAGGAGCCACCCTCGTATGTCATCTTCATTCTTGCCACCACTGAGAAGCAGAAACTCCTGCCCACCATCATATCACGCTGCCAGATATACGATTTCGAGCGTATGACTGTGCACAACACCATAGACCACCTGAAGATGGTGGCTGCCAAGGAAGGTGTGAAGTATGAGGAAGAGGCTCTGCAGGTGATAGCAGAGAAGGCAGACGGCGGCATGCGCGATGCCCTGTCCATCTTTGACCAGTGTGCCAGTTTCTGCCAAAACGACCTGACATACGCTAAGGTGATAGAAAACCTGAATGTGCTGGACACCGACAATTACTTCCAACTGGTAGACCTGTGCAGGGAGAACAAGGTGCCAGAGGCTATGGTACTGGTAGACAAAGTGTTGTCACAGGGTTTCGACGGTGGCAGACTGGTGGTAGGACTGGCAGCCCACATACGCAATGTGCTCATGGCCAAGGATGAGAGCACCTCACACCTGTTGCAGACGAGCGAACGTCACCGTCAGCGCTATCGCCAGCAGGCAGAGAAATGCGACACACGCTTCCTGTACAATGCACTGAAGATACTGAACCGTTGCGACCTGAGTTACCGCCAGAGCAGCAACAAACGTCTTCTGGTGGAACTGACCATCATCGAGACGGCACAAATCACCCAGGATGATGACGGCAGCAGTGGGCGTGGCCCTATACGTAGACTGAAATCCCTGTTCAAGCATATCACAAATGGCAGTCAGGCGCTAAAGGCAGTACAGGGTAGCCATGCCGACCGCTCACTCACACAGAAGCCAGCCACCCAGGCCTCAGGCACTGTTTCGCATGCACATGCAGCACCTACACCTGTGTCGCAGCCACAGGAGGCCGTCAA
This sequence comes from uncultured Prevotella sp., assembly GCA_946186945.1. Lineage (GTDB taxonomy): Bacteria > Bacteroidota > Bacteroidia > Bacteroidales > Bacteroidaceae > Prevotella. Next base: position 9,132 of record CAMHPC010000014.1, on the reverse strand, counting down.
GGCGCCTCCCACTCTGAATATCAGTCAGATAACCAACCCACTATCCTCCATAGGACGGAAGGAGAAGCCCTCGTACCTGAAGATAGAGGAAGTAAATACCACCGAGCGCAAGCCCTTTACACAGGACGATGTGCAACGCGAGTGGATGGCTATGTGCATGCGCATGCAGAGCACCATGGCAGGACTCTCCGCACGACTGAGGCAGATAGTGCCTCAACTGGAGAGTGAGACAAAGATAATGTTGGTAGCAGACAATCCTTTGCTGGTGTCTGACATACAGGGCATCATCCGACGCATACGTGCCACACTGGCACAGAAACTGCAAAACGGCGACATACAGGTGGAGGTGCGACTGGCGAAGAATGAAGAGACGAGACACGCCTTCACCCGTCGTGAACTCTTCGACAACATACGCAAGGAAAACCCCGCCATAGAACAACTGTGGCAGTCGTTAGACCTGGAATTGGCCTGAACCACTGCCACAGAGTAGTGCCGTAGGCATGTAAATACCATCAGATGAGCGGCATATTGCACTCCTCGCACTTGAGGCGCATATCATCGGGCCAGATACTTGCCTGTATCTCGCCTATGTGCGCCTTGTGCATCATTATCATACACAGACGACTCTGACCTATACCTCCACCCACGCTCAGAGGCAGATGACCTTCGAGCAGTTGCTGGTGAAAGAACAGTTCTTTTCTCTCCTCCTTGCCCTCGAGAGCCAACTGTCGCAAAAGAGCCTCCTTGTCCACGCGTATACCCATGGACGAGAGTTCGAGAGAGCGCCCCAGCACAGGATACCATATCAGTATATCGCCGTTGAGCCCCATCTTGCCATTCTCTGCCACTGTAGACCAGTCGTCATAGTCGGGTGCACGTCCGTCGTGCTTCTCACCATTAGAGAGTCGTCCTCCGATACCTTCGATAAACACAGCCCCGTAGGCCTGACATATAGCATCCTCACGTTCGTGCGGTGTCTTGTCGGGATACATCTTGAGCAAGTCCTCGCTATGTATGAAGTGTATCTTCTGCGGCAGGAAGGGTTTCAGTTGCGAATAGGTCTCGCACGCCAGGTATTCCGTACGCAGTATAGCAGCATAGATACGTTCCACCACATTATGCAGGAATGCGGAGGTGCGCTGTTCGCTGCGAATGACAGCCTCCCAGTCCCACTGGTCTACATACAGCGAGTGAATGTTATCCAGTTCCTCATCGGCGCGTATAGCGTTCATATCAGTATACACGCCATATCCTGGTTCGATATTATATTCCGCCAGAGTAAGTCTCTTCCATTTGGCAAGCGAGTGCACCACCTCGGCTTTTGCATCACCCAGATCCTTTATCGGGAAGGTGACGGCACGCTCCACGCCATTGAGGTCGTCGTTGATGCCCAATCCCTTGAGTACGAAGAGAGGCGCCGTGACACGGCGCAGCCTCAACTCAGTAGAGAGGTTTTGCTGGAAGAATTCCTTAATCAGTTTTATACCTTGTTCCGTCTGCTTCATATCGAGCAGCGGACGGTAATCAGAAGGACATATCAGTCTGCTCATACTATGGTTTTATAGAAATTTGGCTGCAAAGGTAGCATTATTTTTTCATAGCATCAAAATTATTTGCCATAATTTTACAAAAAGTAAGTATTTTACCATATTTGCTTACTTTTTGCAAAGACATTTTTATATTTCAGTTAACTCACATTTCAGCCTGAAAAAATAATTGCGTCTACACATGGACTGGTTCTATTTACAAATTATGTGACATTCTTGCATCAATTTTTACTTTCGAAAGTTAAAAATGACATTGAAAATTAACTTTTCAAAGTAAAAAAATGATTAGTTTTTTGATAATCAAAAGTAAAATTGTATCTTTGAAAACGAAATTGAGGCGCTATAAGAGACCATTTTGTTTATGTGCTTCTTCATTACTTGACTTAAATGGCAAACAAATATATCATGAACCATAGGACTATAATCTACGCACTGCTGACCCTCATTGTAATGGCTGGCTGCCAGACAAAAGGGTTGACAGAAGCACAGCGGTTCGAGCGAAGTGTCAAGAAGGAACTGCCGTTCGATGTCGATACCGTCCGCTGGCTTACGGGCGTTGACGTACCTACATTTAAGTTCTCGAACAGCGGATACACGCCCACTGCACCCGATGTAGAAATACGCCCCGATGAATCTTGGGAGATATGGAATGTTTTCACCACAGTAAAATTGTCTCGTCAGAACGAAAAAAACATCTGGCGGAACGTGGTAGTCTCCCGGAAGAACAGGCGCGTCATCTGCATCGACCGCTATCTGCGCCATGGGCGAACCGAGGGCTACTGCTATATCTACCAAAGCGAAAACAAGAAATACCCCACGTATGGAACCTTTCACTGGGACGTGAGCGACCCGCGGAACGTAGAATTTACGGGCATGATGCTCGAAGACCTGAGACAAATTGCCTTGAAACGCCACCGGCTGGGCGACGGCGAACTGGAAGCCCCAATCTCGCAGGAGGCTTACTGGCACCTGATATACCATGCCGACTCACTCTTTGACGCCCGTCTCTACGATGAGGCAAAACGGGTTTACGACCTCGCCTTCACTGAGGACCGCTATATCCTGCCCAGTCAGTTGTCTACTGTCGCAAAGAAGATGGGCACCATCGGCGCGAACAGTACTGCCCTATCCTATCTGCGCCACCGCATGGAGTTGGAAAAAGACTTCTACGAAGAACCTTCAATATGCTCATACGAGGAACTGAAAGACTCGTTTGAGCAGAGGCGCAGTCGTTTTCACTATGACATAGCCCTCAAAGAGCAATTGGAATCTATTTTCGAACGTGACCAGTACGACCGTTTGCTATGGTCGCAAGCCACCAAAGACCATCATAGCGACGCTCAGCGGATTGAGCGACTGGCCCGACGCGCACTCTCCACAGACAGTCTGAATCTCGCCCTTGTGAGCAACATCCTACTGCAGCACGGTTTTCCTCGCAGGGAACAGGTCGGTGACTTTGCCAATCAAGCGATATGGCTGGTATTCCAGCATGCCGATTTGGATTATCAGAAAAGTTTTCTGCCGCAGATGGAGGATGCCGTCGCTCATGGTGATATCAGCCCCGCATTCCTTGCCGTATTGAAAGACCGCATTGACGTGCGTGAGGGACGGCCACAGAAATACGGCACCCAGATTAATTCCAAGGGAGAGGTAGCACCACTACTGGATGCCTCACGTGTAAATGAATGGCGGCAAGAGGTAGGACTGCCACCGATTGAATAAGGTACTTGCGTTCGACAGTGCAAAATGAAAAACTTCGTTTCTCATTTTGTATTGTGCTCACTTAATCGTACCTCTGCCTTCGGCGAAGGTACTTGCGTTCGACAGTGCAAAATGAAAAACTTCGTTTCTCATTTTGTATTGTGCTCACTTAATCGTACCTTTGCAGACGCAAATGGCGAGAACACCGCTACCAGCACCCGTAGTTCAATGGATAGAATATGGGATTCCGGTTCCCAGGATTAGGGTTCGATTCCCTACGGGTGTACTAACAAAGCCCTGCAAATCAACGATTTACAGGGCTTCTTCTATTAAGAAAGTGTACTATTCGCACAATATAAACCATACTTTATGACATTGCCGAAATTCATCATTACCGTAGACGGTCACCTGCGTTTAGGGTGGGTGCACATGCACCGCGACCTGCTTCAGCCCGGTGACAAATGTGTGGGCGGAGGATATTTTTTCGTAGACAGCGTGGGCATGTGCCTGGAGTTGGACCGTTCATCATACGATTTCGGTCGCCCTCGCTGGCACCTCCTCACACGTCTGGTAGTACCCCACGAATACCGCGGCATGCGCATAGTGTACCGTTACGATGATGGCGAGCACGACGATGTGGCAGTGAGCGAAGTGCTGCCCGTGGAGTACATCTGAGGTCAGTGGTGCACCAAGGTACCTATCTCCTCGCCTTCTATCACCCTTTTCAGGTTGCCCACCACATCCATATTGAACACATAGATAGGCAGGTTGTTCTCGTTGCACATCACAATGGCAGAGAGATCCATCACCTTCAGTCCTCGTTCGAGCACTTCGTTGTATGTGATATCGGTAAACTTGGTGGCAGTGGGGTCTTTTTCGGGGTCGGCAGTGTATATGCCGTCCACTCGTGTGCCTTTCAGCATCACATCTGCCTCTATCTCTATGCCACGCAGCGATGAGCCTGTGTCGGTGGTGAAATAAGGCGAGCCTGTGCCTGCAGAGAATATACACACACGTCCTGCCTGCATCTGTTCGATAGCTCGCCACTTGGTGTAAAACTCTCCTATGGGTTCCATGCGTATGGCTGTGAGCACACGGTTGTCCACACCCTCGGCTGTGAGTGCCGACGAGAGAGCCAGCGAATTGATGACCGTGGCCAGCATACCCATCTGGTCGCCCTTCACACGGTCGAAGCCCTTGGTAGCGCCACTCAGTCCGCGGAAGATATTTCCGCCGCCTATCACTATGCCTATCTCCACACCCATATCATGTATCTCCTTTATCTGTCGCGCATAGTCGCCCAGTCGTTCAGAATCGATACCATAGCCCTGCTTACCCATCAGACTCTCGCCGCTGAGTTTCAGTAATATTCTTTTAAATCTTGCCATAATAGTTAGTTGATTATATTTTACTGTTTTATCACATATTCCACTTCCTTGAATGCGTATGTGCGTATACGTCCTGCCGTATCCTCGAGCAAGAGGGTACCATCCTCTCGCACACCACTGATACGAGCGGTAAACTGTCCGTCGACGTCCCTGTACACGTGCCATCCCTCCCTACGGTATAGCACCTTCAGATAGTCTGTAGACACCGTGTCGTACTCCCCGTCATCCACCTGAGAGAGTCGTCTGACCAGTGCGTCCACAATGTGTCCGAGCAGTAGTCTACGGTCTATCTCATGTCCCACTATTGTACAGAGAGAGAGCGGGTTGGGAGCATCGGAGTGGAAAGATTGCTGGTTGACATTCAGTCCTACCCCCCAGATGCACCGGCGCACGCTTTGCTGATGCAACGATGTTTGTATGAGGGTGCCACTCACCTTAGAGTGGCGGTAATACACGTCGTTGGGCCATTTGAGCGAGAAGTCACCAGCATACGGCATAGTATCGGGAAAGGTGGAGAGTGCATCATGCAGTGCCAATGCTCCTGCCATACTGAGTATATACTGACGGTTTGCCTGCACCCTCTGTGGGTAGTAGAGAACGCTGAAGAGTAAGTTGCACCCCTCGGCACCCTCCCATGTGTTGGTGCCCTGCCCCCGCCCGGCAGTCTGGTAGTCGGCATCCACCACCAACAAGTCGGCATTGGGTGGCATATCAGCCTGTGCCACATAGCGGTTGGTGCTGTCGGTATGGTGTAGGTGTATATACTGCACTCTCATAATCTATCTGTTGACGGGCAGTGGCAGGAAAGCATCCTCTATATGTTCTATCTGTGTATTGTCGCCTGTCACCACCGTGATGATATCAAAGCGTATGGGTAGCATCACACGTTGGCGTTCGACGTAGGCTTGTGCTGCCAAGGTGAGTGAGCGTATCTTGCGCCAGTCGACAGCGGCAGAGGGTTCTGCGAAGAGCGTGTTGCGCCGGGTTTTCACCTCTACCACCGCCAGTGTGCCACCGTCGGGAGTGATAGCCACTATGTCCAGATCGCGGTGTCCCACCTTCCAGTCGCGGTGCAGCACCTGGTATCCCTTGTTTTCCAGGAAGGCAGCCGCTTGCTGCTCGCCCCACCTACCCAGTTCGTTGTGTTGTGCCATAATGGTCAACGTGAAGGAGAATGTCTGAATGCCCTCATACCCTCGTTTGCCATATACTGCGAGCCGGCATACTGTTTCAGAGCCCCCATGCTATATCCGAAGTCGGGTGTAGTGATGGGCTCCCAGTACACCAACCCCCTCAGGTGTTCGGGAGCGTGATCTATCATATACTCTATCACCTCCTTGCATAGAGCCTCATGGTCGTCGGGTATACCTATCTCCACAATCATCGACTCTTTGCCATACTTGTCGTAGATAGTCTTCACATTGTCTATGCACTGATTGGCTTTCACTTGCCAGTTGAGGTCGATTACGGGCGGTGTGGCCAACCAGTTCATGGCAGGATAGAGCGACCACCCGAGCATGTCGTAGTCCACCTGGTATTTCTTCAGTATATCGAGAATGAACTCTGTGCGCGGCAGCATGAAGCCATTGTCTATGTGCACCATGGTGATGGCATTCGGAAACACCTCTTTGCACGTCTGCTGTCCTCGTTTGAAGAGAATAGCAAAGTTTTCGGGGAACTGCTCTGCATCGCCCAAAGGTTTCATAAATCCCGTAGGAGTCTCATTGCCCACCTGTATCCATGTAGGTGTCACGCCTGCCAGTTTCAGTGCCATGAGTACGCTGCGTGTGTGGGCCTCCACCGAGTCGGCAAGTTGATTGATATCACAGCCTTTCCATGCCTTGGGCACGTTTTGTTTCTGGGGGTCAGCCCACCAGTCGCTGTAGTGGAAGTCTACCATCACCTGCATGCCCGCCTGTGTGGCTCTGACCGCCTTCGCCACCATGTCGCGTGTGTCGCACCACACCTGTCCGTCGCGCGCGTCGGGTTCGGGGTGCACCCACACTCTGAGTCGCACCATGTCCATGCCGCAGTCTTTCAGCATCTGAAATCCATCGGTGGGTCTGCCTTGCGGGTCCACCAACTGATATTTGTTGAGGTGTTCTATCTGTGTGATCCAACTGATGTCTGCTCCCTTGGCAAAGGCTGGGGCTTGCTGTGCACGCACTTCGAAGGCTGACAAGAGGATGATTGCTGCAAGTGTGCAGAGATGGGTGATGTGTCTATTCATAGGTATATTCGTAAAAGGTTGTTATATCAGAATTTCGTGAATTGTAGTTGCAGTCCGTATCCACTGAGAGTGAGCGAGCCGCTGGTGAGGTATTCTATGCGCAGCCTGGGCAGCAGTTTTGCCAATCCGTAGGGTTGCACTCGGAAGAGCTCGTCCACCACAGGGTCGTTTTGATCGCGCAGATTAAAGTGGGGATCTGAAAGGAAGAGCGAATCTCCTTCGCGCTGGAAATGGTAGAGCACAAAATTGTGTATGCCGTCATGGTCGGTCAGTTCGATGAGTTTAGACTGCACAGCCCAGAACTTCAATTCGTCTTTCATATTTTTACTTCCTCCATTTATTGTGTCTATAGTTTCCAGATGCCAGAATCCATAGAGATTGCCATGCGATGAAGCCTCCAGTTCGCACGATGCCATGAGCAAGGTGAGGAGTGCGGTGATGAGGATATATGTAAGGTGTCTCATAATAGATAGGATAGTTGAAGTATTATCGTTTAGAGAGCAGTCCTGTCTTGGTCACTGTGAGTTGGAAGCCGTAGTTATGTTCAACGATACTGCCCATGTCCATGCCATACGAGCCTCTCACCTGCCAGCCTCTGAGCCAGCCCTCGTGCCACTGGTACTGCACCTCAGCGAGCGCACTTACATTGTGGCGTTTCTTGTGGAAGGGTTTTTCATAAGTGCCCAGTCCGTCTTGATATGTCAATTTGGCACGGTATGAGAGATTGTCGTTGAAGGCTCCGTCCACCCCGAGGTGGAAAGCCAGGAAGCGATTGTTCTTCACCTCGATGGTACCGTCATCATTGTATATGGGCGAGAGGTAGAGAGGGTTGCCCATCACCTGTCCCCAATGCTGCCAACCTGTGCCAATATAGTGGTTGTAGAAATTGTCGCGTCCGCCGATATGGTCGCTCATGCCCTGCGTATGGTCGTGATATATAGGACCGCTTTGATATTTCGTATACATGTATTCGAATACCACGTGCTGTATGGGGCGTTGTGCTTTAAAAGCCAGTTCCAGTCCGAGCAACCAGTCTTTGAAGTCATACACCAGGTAACGGCGTTTCTTCCTCACGTTCCATTCGTCACCCTCCCCGTATCCGTCATAATCAACTTGCAGCATAGATGAGTGGTCTTCAAAGAACTTATCGGCGTATGCGCTCAATCGCCACGTATCGGTATCGTAGTTCACACGTGCCATCCAACTGCCCAGGGTGTTGCCCGCTACATTGGAATAGACACCCTCTTCGGGGTCGCCGCCTCCGGGTTTGAAGGCATGCCACAGAGCCTTGAGTCCTCTTTCACCCTCGTATACCTTGAAAGTGCCGTCGGTTTGTCTGACATAGGATGTGCCGCCAAAGACGGTAGCCATCTCCAGTCCCAGTTCCACAGAGAACGGCATGAAGCGGTCTTCATTGCCCAGTTTCAGATACCCGGCCTTGGAGTGGTAGAGTTGTCCTTCGGAATAACTCTGCTCTTTGTTGGTGAAGCGGTGTTGCCACTGGGTGTCGGTCACCTTGCCGTAGGCTATGTGTCCTTTCAGTCTCACCCACCCTTTGGTGCCGGGTATGCACCAATAGTCGCGCAGTGCCAGTCGTACCTGCGGCACCGGCCGTGCGTTGATGCCGAGGGTCTGGGAACCTGTGCTCAGGTCGGGGTTCTTCAGTTCCATGGGCCACTCCTTACTGCCTATGGTGAGCGCACCCTTCAGCCATCTGCCCTCCACGTATGCCTGTTGTACGACAACTTTTGAGGAGTAGTGTAAGGGTGCTGCCACATCCAGGGCATATCCTACTCCCCACTTACGGTCATCATCGTAACTGAGCGGCCGCTCTACGGCAGCCCTAAGGTAGCCGTTAGTCTTATCGAGCGATGAGAGTCCGTATTTGTTGGCATTCAGCCACAGCGGAGTCTTTCCTTTGCTCACAGAAGCCTGAGCCTCAACCTTATACTCCACTCCATCGAAAGGGTGCAGGGGAGGGTCGCCGGTATCCGTCTGCTGCGCCGTGGCGGAGGTGCACAGAGCAGCCATAAATAAGGTATATATGTATTTTCTCATCAGTACGTACTTATACATGTTTATAAACGCTTCTATTCTGAGAATATTGCATGACGATAATGGATAAAGAAATGTAACTGTAGGGATTTTCCCCCAAGTGTTTAGGGAAAATCCTTTCCAAGGGTGTATTTTTATTTGTTTCTTTGCAACGTGAAACAGTAACAACAGGTATTCAAACAATAAAAAAACATACGACTATGAAAAAGAT
>CAMHPC010000013.1 GCA_946186945.1 uncultured Prevotella sp. | reverse complement strand
TAACTTTGACTTCGTCGAAGTTACTGCCGTTCGGAAAAACAAAAATTATTTTGGTTTTTCTCTCACTTTGCACTAACTTTGACTTCGTCGAAGTTACTGCCGTTCGGAAAAACAAAAATTATTTTGGTTTTTCTCTCACTTTGCACTAACTTTGACTTCGTCGAAGTTACTGCCGTTCGGAAAAACAAAAATTATTTTGGTTTTTCTCTCACTTAATCGTAACTTTGCAGAAAATATAAAAACTAAAAACAATGAATCTGCAAAAAGAAAAAAAGTCGGGCATCTCTTACATGCTGACAATCATGAATTTCCTTCAATTTGCCGTATGGGGAGCATACCTTACCTCCATGGGCAGGTATCTGGGTAATATCGGACTTGGCGAGAATATCGGATGGTTCTATTCCATGCAGGGCATAGTGTCTATCTTTATGCCCGCAATCATGGGTATCATCGCCGACCGCTGGGTGCCGGCGCAACGTCTCTACGGCTTCTGCCACCTCATGGCAGGTGCAGCCATGATAGCCACAGCACTCTATGGAGCCTCGGCAGGCAGTGAAGTGCAGTTCTCACATATCTTCATGCTTTATGGCCTGAGCGTAGCCTTCTACATGCCCACGCTCTCACTCAGTTATTCCGTGGCATACAATGGCTTGTCTAAGGCTGGGCTCGACACAGTGGTGGCATTCCCGCCCATCCGCGTCTTTGGCACCATAGGCTTCATCGCCACCATGTGGTTCGTTGATATCATGGGCTTCCAGACCGACCATCGCCAGTTCCTCACTTCAGGCATACTCAGCATCGTGCTCTTCGCCTACTCCTTCGCACTGCCTCAATGCCCTGTCACCAAGAACAACGAGAAGAAGACCGTGGTCGAAGCACTCGGACTACAGGCTTTCTCTCTGTTCAAACAGCGCAAGATGGCTGTCTTCTTCATCTTCTCGATGATGCTCGGCGTGAGTCTGCAGATCACAAACGGCTTCGCCAACCCCTTCATCTTCAGCTTCTCTTCCGACCCCGCATACGCCGATACCTTCGGTGTGCAACACTCCAATATCCTCATCTCGCTCTCTCAGATCAGCGAGACCTGCTGCATACTGCTCATACCTTTCTTCATGAAACGCTTCGGCATAAAGAAGGTCATACTCATTGCCATGCTGGCATGGGTGCTGCGCTTCGCACTCTTCGGACTGGGCAACCCCGGCGGCGGCGTATGGCTCTTCGTGCTGTCTATGATAGTCTATGGCGTGGCTTTCGACTTCTTCAATATCTCTGGCTCGCTGTTCGTAGACAAGGTGGTAGACCACTCCATGCGCTCCAGTGCACAGGGACTGTTCATGCTCATGACCAATGGAATAGGTGCCACACTGGGCACCCTTGGAGCACAAGCCATAATCAACCACTATACTCACCCCATGCCCTTCAATGGCGATGTGCTTACCGTGGGCGACTGGCAGTCATGCTGGTTTATCTTCGCTGCATACGCCCTGGTCGTGGCAATAGCATTTGCCATTATCTTCCGACCCAAAGCGGAAGATGTCAAGATGTGATGATATGGCTCTCGTAAGTCTTACTTTCCAAGGTGCCAGCGAGATTGTCGGCTCCGAAGACATGGGCATACTCGTGCTCACCACCACCGACGAGAAATGGCAGGTGTCTGTGCTCTGCGAACTGGTGATGATAAACCAGGTGCTCATGCGCAACGGACACGCACAGCGTATGCGCGACCATCTGCCCGAGGTGTTGTGGAGCATCATAGGAGCACAGAAGCATGAGTATCAGATAGAGATAACCGATGTGGCAAACGGCAAATACTTCACACAACTGGTGGATAAAACCGCGCTGACACGCAGAGACCTGCGTGTCAGCGATGCCGTGTTGCTGGCGGTCATCTCTGGCATGCCCCTGCTCATAGAGTCGGCTGTGCTGCGCAAACAGGCTGTACCCTTCGATGCCAAGGCTCACGGGGTGATGGTGCCTGCCAATGTGGTGACGGAGAAGATGCTGCGCAGGGCGCTGCAACAGGCTATACAGCAGGAGGACTATGAACAAGCCGACAAACTGAACAAAGAACTCAAACGGAGGCAGCAACTCGACGGGGGTGAGCCCGACGCTGCCGATGATGATACATTGCACGAGGGATGAAGGAACAGCGATTCTTCTATGTGCCAGACGCAGCACACAGCCAGTTGCTGCCGGCAGAGGAGGCTGCTCATGCCGTCAGGGTACTCCGACTGCATGAGGGCGATGAGGTGTTCCTGCTCGATGGCACTGGCTCTGTGCACCGTGCCAACATCATTTCCGCATCTCACAAACAGTGTGCCTACTCGATAACAGACACCGTCACTCCGCCACGCACATGGCGAGGGCATATCACTCTCGCCATAGCACCTACCAAGATGATGGACCGCATGGAGTGGCTGGTGGAAAAGGCTACGGAGGTGGGCATAGACGAGGTTGTACCTCTGCTGTGCCATTGGTCCGAACGACGACAGTTGCGCACCGACCGACTGGAGAAAATCGTCGTCGGGGCGATGAAGCAGAGCCGAAAGACATGGAAACCGCAGGTGCACGACCTCACTCCCTTCCGACAGTTCATCGCGTCGCAGTCATCAGGACACCGCTTCATCGCCCACTGCCATGAGGGCGATGAGCGTCACGACCTCTTTCAACTGCTCTCTCAGATACCTACTGCTGAAGAACCGCAAGTCACTGTGCTCATCGGTCCCGAGGGCGACTTCTCACCCGAGGAGGTGCAGGTGGCTGTGGAGGCTGGTTTTCTGCCTGTCACACTCGGCAGTAGCCGTCTGCGTACCGAGACAGCCGGACTGGCTGCGGTGATGATGGCAAACCTCACTTTAAGAATATGATTACTCTTTCTCAGATATGAACAAGTTTCTCCTTTTTATCATTGCTCTCTGCATGGTGGCATGCCGCTCCCGTCACCACGAGAATGCTATTCCACGCAGTGCCATAGCCCTCGTCACTATTGACCCTACGGCAGCGGCTGACGATGAGCACCTCTCGCAGGAGTGGCTCAAGTGGTTGCATGTGGACAATGGCGACGATTGTGGCATAGACCTCGCTGCACCCCTCTACCTCTTCGAGACTGCCGATGCCAGCATGGGCGTGTGTGCCGCTGTGGCTGACGAGGACCAGGTGCTGACATGGCTGAAGCAGACTCTGGTGAAGGAACAGACAGTACGGGTGCTCGACGACCGTAAGGGTTATCACTTCGCACTGATCAAAGACTCGTGGCTCATGGGCTTCTCCGATGCGTCGATGCTCATCATGGGACCCGTGGTGGCTGACGGCGTGGCTTCACTTCAACAACAAATGGTGAAATACCTCTCCGCAGACGATGAGGAGGGGGTGAGGAGTGGCAAACTGTGGGCGGTGACAGACTCCCTCACGGCTCCCGTCACTATGGTGGCACAGGCACAGGCTCTGCCCGAACAACTGGCGGCTCCGCTGTGCCTCGGGGCTCCACGAGATGCCGAACCGTCGCAGGTGTATGTATGCGCTACTATGACCCCACAAAAGGATATGCTCCTGCTGGATGTAAAGGCTTTCGCCCTCCAGCAGAAGATAGAACAGACGATAAGGGAGAATGACAAGGTGTGGCAACTGCCCAAAGGCAGGTTCTATGACCGGCTGGGGAAGGGCGACGTGGCTGCCTTCTTCGCACGTGCCAAAGGTACGGAGTTCCTCAGACTGCTGCACACGCAAAAGGCGGTGGAGACGATGCTCACCGGCATAAATGCGGTGATAGACATGGATGCGGTGCTGCGCTCGGTGGATGGAGATATCGCTTTCTTCTACAGCAAGGCGAAAGGCAAGGACTTCGCTTTCCGTTTCATGGCCGAACTGGCTGATACCGACTTCCTCTCGCAGGTGGACTACTGGAAGAAGTCTGTTCCCAAGGGGGCTGTGATATCCAACGATGGTGAACGCTCTTTCATCTATTCCGACGGGCACAATGAGGTGCGTTTCGGGGTGGATGGCGAAGGGTGTTTCGTGGCACAGACTCTGCCCGCTGACAGCGCCCTGGGCATGCCCGAGGATATGAAACAGGCAGTGCAGCACCACTCACCCACTATGGTGCTGCAACTGCCGGCACTCATTGCCGACAGCGAGGTGGCGGATTGGCTCATGCCGCTGCTCAAACCTATCACCGGTGGGGCAGAAACCATCATCTACAGGGCAAAAAATAAATAATTATGCAGAAAATCTGTTTTAACAATGTTATCCCAAAGGTGTTTCAGAATGTAGAAATGCACTCCGACGTGTGGGGACAACCGCTCTGCTTCGAACGCGGCACTACGTATCTCGTCGAGGCAGAGAGCGGTCGTGGCAAAAGCACACTGTGCAGTTACATGGTGGGATACCGCGACGACTACACGGGCAACCTGCTCTTCGACAATACCGATGCACGAACCTTCGCTATAGCACAGTGGACGGAAATCAGACAACGGCACGTGAGTATGCTCTTCCAGGAACTGCGCCTGTTTCCCGAACTCACTGCCATGGAGAATGTGACGATAAAAAATCAACTCACTGGGCACTTGTCACAGCATACCATCGAGGAGTATTTCCATGTGCTCGGCATTGCCGACAAGATGAATGAACGGGTGGCTCTGCTCTCGTTCGGTCAACAACAGCGTGTGGCTATGATCAGGGCTCTGGCACAACCCTTCGACTTCCTGGTGGCAGACGAACCGGTGAGCCATCTGGATGAGCGCAACGCACAGGCTATGGCATCGCTGCTCTCTGCCGAGGCTAAGCGCCAGGGTGCCGCAGTCATTATTACAAGTATAGGCAAACACATGCCTATGCCATACGATAAAACTATTATGCTATGACACTGCTCTGGAAACTTCTCAGACATCATATCAGCAAGGGACAGTTGCTCGGCTTCTTCCTTGCCAACCTGCTCGGCATGGTGATAGTACTGCTGGGCGTGCAGTTCTACAACGATGTGGCACAGGTGTTCACTGCCGAAGACTCGTTCATGCAACCCAACGATATCATTGTGGCTAAGAAGATTGGCATGGGTGCCACCCTCTCCGGACGGGCCTCCTCCTTCTCTGCCGACGAACAGGAGGAACTGGCGGCACAACCCTATGTGCAACGAGTGGGCTCATTCACCATGGCTCAGTATCGGGTGTATGCTGCCATGGGGGTGCAGGGCAGACGTATACTGAGTTCGGAGATATACATAGAGAGCATACCCGATGAGTTCGTACATGTGGACAAGGAGCAGTGGCACTACGACGAGGGAACGGACGTGGTGCCGGTGATACTGCCACGACAGTATATAAATGTGTACAACTTCGGATACGCACAGGCCAATGCGCTGCCAAAAATCAGCGACGGACTGGTGGGACTCATAGACTTCGACCTGCAGGTGGGCGCTGAGCACGATGTGTACCACGGACGGGTGATAGGCTTCTCCAGCCGACTGAGTAGCATACTGGTGCCAGAGAGTTTTATCAGGTGGAGCAACGGGAAGTATGCACGTGATGCCAAGGCTCAACCCTCACGGTTGATCATGCAACTGAGTGATGCCTCCGACCGACGCTTCACGCAGTATCTGGACGATAATGGCTATGAGGTGGAAGAGGACCAACTGACTACTGAGAAGACGCTGTTCTTCCTCCGCCTGATTGTCACTATAGTCATCGTGATAGGGGCTGTCATCGCTCTGCTCAGTTTCTACATACTGTTGCTCAGCATCTTCCTCCTGGTGCAGAAAAATGCGGGCAAGATGCAGAACCTCCTGCTCATGGGTTATGCTCCCAGTCGTGTGGCACGCCCATACCAGTGGCTCGCCCTGGGCATGAGTGCCGCTGTGCTCGTGGTGGCGGTAGCGGTGGTGGCTGTGCTGCGCGCACAGTATATGGATGTGGTAGAGACGCTCTTCCCACAATTGCAGGAAGGGTCGCTCATGCCGACACTGCTCACGGGCTTGGCTCTGCTCTTAGTGGTGAGCATCGTCAATGCCGGTGTCATCTACCGCAAGGTGCTCAGCATCTGGCACGCTCGTGAGAGTATGGCATGACCACTGTGGAGCGTGGGTGCTCAGGGGCGACAGTGCTCGGGCACCACACTCAGGTATGCCAGGTCGCTGTCACCGTCATTGTACAGGGCATGCGAGTGACCGCGAGGACAGTAATGCACGGTGCCCGCCACAGCCGGCTCTTCCTTGTCATCGTACACGAAATGACCCTCGCCGCTCAGTATGTACATTATCTCTGAATTGCCCTCGTGACAGTGGTAGCCGCTGTTCGACTGGGGTTTCAGTTTGCTGTACATTATCTTGTTGTCTCCATCCACGTAGTTGTATGTCTCCAGCGTGCCTTCGCCTCCCTTGAAGTGTTCTATGAACTGACCTTCTATTTTGCCGAAATCTATTATCATGGCTTAGTATTATTTTGTTTGTCTGGTAATATGTGGTGTAATCACTTGTATTTCTCTATCAGTGCCGCAGCCTGCTCATTGCCCAACTCCTGGGCCTTACGCAGGTCTTCCACACCCTCTGTGTTGCGCTTGAGCAGTATCTTTGCCATACCGCGCAGCAGGTAGCCCTCGTCATACTCCGGCTGTCGCGCCACTATCAGTTCGGTGGTGCGCAGGGCATCCTCGCCCATGTTCAACTTCAGTTGCAGGGCAGCCATCTCTGCCATGTAAAGCGCGTCGCCCGATACCACTATGGCATGTGCATAGTCGTTCAGGGCTTGTTTGTACATGTGTGCCTGTTCCTCTGCCTTGGCTTTCTTGTAGTAGAATTCGTGGGCACCGTTTCCTGCCACCAAGGTGTCGTACACGTTGTAGTCTGCCACCGCCTTGCGGTATTCACCCATGTGCTGCAACTGTTCGCCGCGAGCCAGGAAATACACAGCCGACTCACCGCCAAGGGGCCTCTTGCAGGTCTCCACAGCCTTGTCCATCAGTTGCAGCACCTCCTGGTCGCTCCCTTTCATCTGCACCTTGCACTGTGCTGCCTCGTAGTACAACTCGGGGTTGAGCATAGGTGTATTGGTCAGCCGTATGAAGTCGTCGTATGCGTTCTGATACTCTCCCTGCGCATATTTTATCTGTGCCTGCAGGTGCTCGTACAGTGGCAGCGGGTATAGGTCGAAGGCTTTTTGCGCCTCGCTCATAGCCATGTCCATGCTCCAGGCAGGGTAGGGGTTTTCATGACGGTACACCAGAAACTGATATATCATCTTGGCATATTCGAAGTGTGCCTCGTCCTTCTTGTTCACCTTGGCTATCGCCTGTTGCATGATGGCGGCTGCACCGTCATAGTCTTGCTGTTGCAGCCGGTAGTATGCCTGGGCACTGTAACCCTCGGTCACGTTGGGGAAACGCTCGGTAAACTGCTTTGCTATCTTTGCGTATTTTGCTGGCTTACCCTGTTCCGAGGTGAGCATCATAGCCAGAAGCGCCTGTTCCCTGTCCTTGGGCAGTGTGATGGGTATGCCCATGTCGGCATACTGAGGGTCGTTCACTGCCAGTCCGTCCAGGGTCAGGTCGCGGGCGTATGCCACATCGGTGGCGCGACCGTTTCTGCCACCCCTGCCTTCCTCTACCAGTCCTAATACCTGCCCCTTGTCGTTCACCAGAGCACAGGCACTCTTATCTGCCGCAATGGCGGTGCCCAGCACGTAGTAGTGGTAGCGGTCCATGAAACTCTCGCTGCGTGTCACGGTGGTGCCGGTCACTCCTCCCTTGGCATCGCTCACCACCCACACCTGACTGCCGTCAGCCTCTCTGTTGCGTGCCATGGTGGCACCTTGTGTCCGACCCTCTATCTGTATCATCACCAGGTCGTAGATGCTGCTGCTGCCGCTGATGCTCTCCACCTCATGGCTCTTGCCCGAGGCATCGGTCACGGTGGCACGCTCAGCACCTTGAAGCACACTCCAGCGGGTCACGCCCGTACCATTGTCGTCTATGAACAGTCCGTGGCACTTGCCTTGCTCGCTGCCGTCGGCGCCGTATGCCGTCAGGGTGAATATACTCTTGCTCACGCCCTTCACGGCAGCCGTCTGTGCCACGACTGCCGTGCAGCCTACTGCGAGAAGCATTACCACTATCGTTGTCTTCAGTTTCATGTCTTTCCTTATAGTACTGTTATGATTGTTTTGTTCCTTCTATGACTTGCCGCCCAGAAGTTCGCGTGCCTGTGCCAGTGCAGCATCACTCACACGCGAGCCACTCAGCATCTGTGCTATCTCGCACACCCGTTCGTCGACACTCAACTCCCTTGTACGGCTCACTGTACCCTCGGCACCCTCCTCCTTGTATACCAGGTAGTGGCTGCTGCCAAGGGCTGCTATCTGTGGCAGGTGGGTGATGCTGATCACCTGACGTCCGTTGTCGCCCATCTCTGCCATGATGCGTGCCATCTGCTCGGCAGCCTTGCCGCTCACACCGGTGTCTATCTCGTCGAAGATGATGGTGGGCAGTTTCACGGCACCTGAGATTAGTGCCTTGAGTGCCAGCATCACACGTGCACTCTCACCACCCGATGCCACCTGTGCCACGGGTTGCAGGGCAGTGCTGCTGTTGGCACTGAAGAGAAACTGCACACGGTCGCTGCCATCGGCCGCCAGGGGCTTGCTCTCGAAGTGCACCTCGAAGCGCACATGAGGCATGCCCAGGAGGGTGAGTCGCTGGCATATGGCATCTGCTATGGGGCGTGCCATGGCTTTGCGTTGCTCGCTCAGCGTAGCAGCCTTCGCCTCTACCTCGTCCTTCAGTCGCTTCACCTCTCGTTGCAGTGCCTCGCACTGTTCGTCGCCATGGTCTATCATGTCCAGTTCGGTGCGCAACTCCTGGGTGAGGGCTATCAGTGCCTGCTCATCCTCCACATGGTATTTGTGCTCCAGTTGGTACAGCAGGTCCAGACGTGCCTCTATACGTTCCTGTTCGCGTGGGTCGAAGTCCACATCGTCCACACTGCTGCTTATCTCTGCAGCCAGGTCTTTCAGTTCTATGTGGCAACTCTCCAGACGTTCGGCATATTCGGCTGCTGCGGGGAAGTAGGGTGCTATGCTGCTCAGTTCGTGTGCTGCGCTGCGCACCCTGCTCACTATACCCTCATCGGCAGAGAGCCATTGGTCGCTGGTATACAGTGCCCTCTTGATGTCCTCGCTGTGCTGCATGGTCTCGCCACGCTGCTCCAGTTGCTCTTGTTCGCCCTCATGCAGGTTGGCACCCTCCAGTTCCTGCAACTGATAGCGTAGGAAGTCTTCGCGCTCGCGGTTGCTCTCTATCTGCTCTTTCAGTTGCTGCCATTGCTGTTGTTTGTCGCGGTAGGCATTAAAGAGTGCGCGGTATTGGTCGGTCTGTGGTCGCAGGTGTGCCATGATGTCTACCACTCCCAGTTGGAAATCGTCCTTCCGCAGCAGCAGGTTCTGGTGCTGACTGTGTATGTCTACCAGTTGCTCGCCCAGTTCGCGCATCACGCCCAGGGCCACGGGTGTGTCGTTGATGAAGGCACGGCTCTTGCCCGCTGCCGTCAGTTCCCTGCGTAGTATGCTGTCGTCGGCATCCCAGTCTATGTCATGTTCCTCAAAGAAGGGTTGCATGTCGTAGGCACCCAACTGGAAGTGTGCTTCGATGATGCAGCGTTGTGCGCCGTCTTTCACCATCTTGGCATCGGCACGCTGTCCCAGCAGCAGTCCCAGGGCACCCAGCATGATGCTCTTGCCGGCACCCGTCTCGCCTGTGATGACAGAGAAGCCGGAGTGAAATTCCAGGTCCAGTTCGTCTATCAGGGCGTAGTTTTTTATGTAAAGATGTGTGAGCATATCACTGTTGTTTTATCTTCTCCCACGAAGCGTTTTGCGAGGCGTTGATAGAGAAGAGTATGTCGTACACCGACTCCTTCTCCTTCTGTGTGCCCTTGCCGTTGTATATGTTTGCCAGTTCGTCTTTCTTGTAGTCGGTCCATATCTGCGGCAGCATGCTCAGTGGCTTGTTCTCATGACATTTCTTCAGACCCTCCTCCAGGGCGGTGGTTATCGCCGTCCGTCCGCGTTCGGCATTATTGGCCATCTCGTCCAGTCCCTTGCGGTAGTAGTCGTATTGCAGTTGGCGGAAGGGCGCCATGCCGCCGTCCAGATAGTCGTTGATTATGGCAAAGCGGTTGCGGTCGTTGTCAAATGCCTTCCACCCGGGGTAGTCCAGGTTCTGGGCGTTGTTGGTCAGGTTCATGCACCTCTGCAGCACATCCTCACCACCCATGGGTGAGAAGGAGTCGAGGTCCAGACCGATGATGAGCAGGGCATAATATGCCACCAGTGCCGTCAGTTGGTTGTCTATCATGTCCTCATTCCACTCCAGTTGGTCAAACTGCGAGAACTGGAAGGTGAAGTCGTTGTCCTTGTTGTTGTACAGCGTGGTGGTGTAGGTGGAGTTGTACACAGGGCGGTTGGCCTGTATCAGGGCATTGGCGGTGACGACGTTGGTAGAGGGGTCATACTTGGTCACGGTGATATTGAAATTGCATGGTATGCGCTCGTTTTTCTGAAACTGCAGGTTGGTCCACTGCCTGTCGTTGATAAACTGCTCCAGGGTCTGTTGCAGTGCCTCAAACACTGAGGCATCTGTGCCCTGTATCTGCTGGTGGTTCACCGTCACGCGTGCCTGCAGTTCCTGACTGTGTGCATATATGGTCATCATGGCCATACATACTATCATCGCTATTTTCTTCATCGTGTCTCTTGTCCTTTTTCTATCTCTCGTTCTATTGCTTCTATCTTGTGGCGGCGCTCAAACGAGAAGGTGCCGCTGTGGCTGTCTATGAATACGAAGATCAGGTGTGCCCTGCGCAGCAGTTCCTCGCGCACGGGCAGGCTCCTCAGGTATGCCTCGGTGTAATACAGTTCGGCGAGCATCTCCATGCGCTGCAGCCGTTCGTCTTCATGCCACCGTCCGAAGGATTGCATCACCTCGTCCATCGTGCCCTGCTGATACAGTTCATACTCGCCCAGATACTGACGGTAGAGGTCGCGCAGGGCTGCCTGGCGGTCTTCCACCTCCTTCTTCTCTAAGAAGCGCTGCATGGCGGCAGCAAACTCCTGTATTAGTCGCATGATATAGTCGCGCTGCAGCATCTCTCAGTCGTCGTAGAGTGAGCGTTCTATCACTATTGGCATGCGCTTGCGCTTGTATTCCGACCCGCGGTGGCGCTTCAGCACTCTCTCCACGGTCTCGGCACTGTAGGCGTCGGTCAGTCTGCGCATCTGCTGCTCGTCATCACCGTGTCGCAGGTAGGTGTCCAGTATGTCGTCCACATCCTCGTAGGTGTGCCCCGGCGCTATCTGTGCCATATCGCCGCCGGCAGCCACTCCGTTGCCGTCGGTGGGCATGATGTCGTAGGCGGCGCGCAGCGACTGGTAGCGTGCATCGCCTTCGTCGGTATAGCACTCGGTAAACAGATATTTCACCAGTTCATACACCTCATGTTTCCACAGACCGCCTATGGGGTTGTAGTCTGCCACATCGCCGTGGATGGTCCAGAAACCCAGGTTGTGCTCGGTCAGGTTGTCGGTGTCCATCACCAGTCCGCCGGTCACCGAGGCTATGTTGTACAGATATATCATGCGCAGGCGGGCTTTGATATTGCCTTGAGATATGGGGGTGGAAGCATACCGCTGTTCGCAGGTGGCTTTCATCAGCAGGTACTGTGCCTGCAGGTTCTCCACCCAGTATTCATCGCAGAAGGCTCGCAGACCGAGGGTGGCAGAGTCGTTCTCCTCTGCAGAGTTTGTCGAACAGGGCATACTCACGCCTATCAGCCTGAATTGCTGTTCGGGGTGGCGTCGCACCACTTCATGACAGATGGCGGCGGTCACGGTGGAGTCGATGCCGCCCGAGAAACCCAGTACCATGGTCTTCAGACCGTGCTTGGTCAGATACTGTGCCGTCTGGCTCACCATTGTCTCATATACTTTCTTATAGTCCATAGCCTAAATGTTTTGTTCCGATAATTATTGCATCGAGTACAATATCGTCACAAAGTTCGCAATAATCTGCGATACCTGCAAACAATTTTTTGGAAAATCAGTTTTTGTTCACATCTTTTATGGCAAAGGAGGGCGCCCACTGCTGTGAGTGGGCGCCCATGGTGTTTAGTGGTTATGGTGAAGTGTTAGTGTTGTCGTCATTTCCTGTTGTGTCCGAAGTGTGGGTTGCCTCCGTTGTTTCCGTTGGGGCGTTTGTTGTTGTTCATATTGTGGTTGAAGGTGTTGCCAGTGCCGGCGTGTGGCTGTTTGCCGTTATTGGGCTTCACCACTGGGTTGTGCTTGTTGCCATTGTGGTAGGTGTTGGAGGGTGTGGGAGGATTGAAGTTGCGTCCCTTGTACACACTGTTCTTGTGCTTGTTGTTGCCGCCGCGGTAGGTATTGTACACGTTTGGCCTGCCCACGTAGAAGTGGTTGCGGTTGGTGTAGCGGTTGTACACTGCGAAGCGGAGGTTGCCGCGATACCATGTCAGCGGACTGTAGAAGTAGGAGGTGTTCTGGTATTTCTCATACTGGTATCCGGTGAGCACGTAGCGCAGGTCGGCATTACGGCGGTTCCAGTAGGTGCCCTTCACGGTGTTCTGGCTGTTCACGATCAGCATGTAGTCGAGGTTGATCTCGTACACTGCCTGATACTGTGTGCCACTGAGTCCCAGTTCGTAAGCCATCTTGTCGCTGAGGAACAGGGCTTCTGACTGTGCCTGGTTGAAGGGGAGGGCGGAGGCGGTGATGCATATCGTCATCAGCATGGCCAAAGTAAATATCTTTTTCATACTCTTTCTTTTTTAAGGGTTAAACTTTTATTTTGCTTTTGTCTCTTGTTCTGGTGCAAAGATAGAGTATTATCTTGCTTCGCCGATATTAGTTTTCCCTATTTCGCAATGGGTTTTTCCCTATTCATCTTTCCCGTTTCCCCTCGTGCCATTGTGATGCAGACCTTACCTATAACTGATAGTCCTCGTCACGGTGAATGCCATGGTGGGTGCTCCTTTGCCTGTCTTCCAGTTTACCACCGCCTTAGTCCAGTTGCCTTTCTCGTCGTAGGTGTAGTTGAACGTATAAATGTATGTAAATAACTTCTTGCGTCTCTGCCACTTGCTGGTGCAGTCCCATGATTCTTTCACTGCCTTTACTATGTCGCCATTGTCGTTGTATGTCAGTGTGGTGCATATCTCGGAGCGCTCCTCGTCATCCATTTCTTCAGTGGCATAGTCCTTGAAGGTGGTTAGTCTGCCCTGTGCATCGTATGTTAACGTGGACGGTTTTGCCCCCGTCCCTTCTATCCTGGTCAACCTGCCGTCCTGATATGTCAGCGACATATTCAATGGTCCTCCTATGCCTGAAACCAACTGACCGTTGCCGTCATATTTCCATCTCCATGTCACTTTATCGCCCGAACCGAATTCTTCCCATTTGTTGGCTTTGTTTAAAGAGTAGTTTCTCGTCTCTTCGCTTACTATTCTCCCACGGTCATCGCGTATGGCAGTGTGAATTTCCTTCCGCTCTTCTTTGCCATTATACATCTGTACTTGCGAGAATAACGTATATTTCTCCAACTTTCCTTCTTCGTCATACTCGTAATACCATGTGTCGGGGCGGAATTTGTTCTTGGGGTTATAGGCGTCTCTCTTGAGTGCAATGATTCTGTCTATGTTGCCATCGGTTCTATAGTAGGTGGTGTCGGTGAATTGTTCACCAAAACCTCTACCTGTCTTGTCGGTGATGTTGGTCACCACTTTTCTTACGTTGCCGTGCAGGTTGGCACGCTCCTTATCGGTTCTCTGGGGCTCGTAACGCCAGTCGTACGATGAGTATCCCGTGTATGTGAACACGTGCAGGAAGAAATTGTTGCAGAAATAAGTCACTTGTCCCATTGCGCATGTTGTGGTCAGCATCAGCACAGTCATAATCGTCAGTCTTTTCATGTCTTATTGCGTTTTAAGTTTTTGGTTTCTCTTGGGGCAAATTTATAAAAAATACACCATTTTTTAGAATTATGAGAAAAAAATCATCCACTCTCGCACACTTTTATAAACTCATGGTCACCGCTGCCGCCAACATCCGCCCCAAAACAGTAGTGGTCACCTCGCCTTTCACCCGACGCCTCAAAACAGTAGTGGTCACCTCGCCTTTCACCCGACGCCCCAAAACAGTAGTGGTCGCCTCGCCTTTCACCCGACGTACCAAAACAGTAGTGGTCGCCTCGCCTTTCACCCGACGTACCAAAACAGTAGCGCACGGCAAGAAGCCGTGCGCTCAACTATCTTCTAAATCCTTGATTAGTTGTTTTAGTTTTTCATTCTCCTGCCTCACACAGTCCATCTGTTGTTGCAGTTGTTCTATCGTTTCTCTTTGGTTTGTGCGATACCCTAACCTCGCAGCCGTCATGCGTTCGCGAATGCCGCCGTCGGTAGTAAACTCGTTTACTTTCTTCTCTTGGTATGTCATCATCATCTTATCCACCATCCGGCAGAGTGTGATGCCAACGTTTGCCATCTCCTCATCCGTCCACTTCTCAAAGAAACGTTCGTAGTCTGACAGATAGTTGTGTGTGCGGCAGTATTCCAGCATGGTGTCGTATCTGGGGTGTCCCACGTTCCATTTATTCAGTCCGTGGGCTGGCAGATAATCTTCGTAGTCTTCCAACAATTCCTGTATGCTCGACCGTGCCACGTTGAGTAGTTTTATCTCCAGTTCCATAGACGTCATGCCGTCCGCCGACCCTTCCACTATGTTCTGCTTGCCAGAGCGAGCAGCCTGTACCATCTGGTCCACGGTCCTGTCGCCATATTTAGGCAGGAACCGCCTGGTGAATACGTATGTCATCTGATACAGTACCACAGTCTTCTGGTAGAACCATAGTTTTTTCCAGTTGGCTTGCTTGCGTAGTATAGAACCTATCGTTTGTGCAGAACTCCCATGGTCATTGTCATGGTCTTTGTTTTGCATAGTAAAAATAGTATTAAAGTTTATCATAATAACGTATAAGTGTAGTATTTATTATAAGAAGGTGTCTAGAAAATCTAGAAAATCTAGACCATCTAGACCATCTAGAAAATCTAGACCATCTAGACCATCTAGACCATCTAGAAAATCTAGACCATCTAGACCATCTAGACCATATAGAAAAACTAGAAGAAAAAATCATCCACTCTCGCACACTTTTCTTACCTTTGCAGCGGAAATACTAACTATATCAAAAAAAACTTACAACATGAAAAAGAAAATGTTTTTGGCCGTAGCAGCCATGATGGCTACGATGAGCGTTAGTGCTCAGGACGATACCGTACAGCCTTATATCCCCTTAGACCAGATGCCGCACCTCATAAACATCATGCCGGCACCTCCTGCCTTCGAGAGTCCGGAGTTTGCCAACGATGTGGTGCGCTATGCCTGGGGCAGACAGCAGCGCGAGGATGCCGAGCGTGTGGCTCTTGCCATTGCCGATGCCGAGTGGGAAAACCTCGCCAAACTCTTCCTGCAGTGGAAGGATGCCTTCGGGCTGGAGATAAATGAGACTGCCACACCCCAGATATACAAACTCATGGTCACAGCGCTCGCCACTACCGACCCCATGCGCAAGGAGACCAAGGCTTTCTATAACCGCCAGCGCCCCTTCGAACGCTTCTACGACACCATGCCCTCGCACGAGGAGGATGACCTGCGCGGCGAAGGCAGTTACCCCTCGGGCCACAGCCTGCGCGGATGGACCATCTCGCTGCTCCTGGCACAGATAGCACCCGAGCGTGCCGACCAGGTGTTTGCACGCGGATGGGACTACTGCAACAGTCGCGTGATACTGGGCGCTCACTGGCAGAGCGATGTGGACGCCAGTCGCGCCGCAGCATCGGTGGGCTTCTGCGCCCTGCAGAGCAACGAGGAGTTCCTGGCGCAGATGAAAATGGCTCAGCAGGAGTACAAGTCTCTCACTGGCGTAAACAATATCCATGCCGATAACGCTCACACGCAGGGCACGGCAAGTATCTACCACATCGACGGCACCCCCGCTACCGAACATAGCCGTGGCGTGCTCATTGCCGATGGCGTGAAGAGGGTAAAATAGGTTGTACCAGGAGCATATACTGACGTAAAGTATAAAAAAAGCATAAATATCTGGCATAAAACCCTTTTATATTTGGTGGAAAAGGGTTTTATGCCTACCTTTGTCGCCTAACCTTACCTTAAACCAAAATAACAAGAGACGAAATGAGAAAAATGCTGTTCACAGCCGTGCTTATGCTCGTGGCTATGACTATAAATGCTGTGCCCGCCAAGCGCGGTCTGCAGCGTAGTATTACAACACCCGACGGCAGGGTGATCACTGCCACTCTGGTGGGCGATGAACACGGACACTACTGGTTGGGCTCCGACGGAAAGGCTTATCAGGCTTATACCGATGCCGACCGCGAACTCTACCGCATCGTGGATGCCAGTGCCATACGCGCCAACGCTGCTCAGCGACGCCAGGCAGTGAACAGTGAGCGTATGCGCAAACTGCCCAAACAGCGTGTGGAGGCTCTGGGCGACTACCGCGGACAGAAACGCGGACTGATTATTCTGGTCAACTACAAAGACGTGTCGTTCAAAGCCGCCAACAACAAGGCTTACTACGAACGCGTGGCAAACGAGGTCAACTTCCAGGACGGCAAGTTCGTAGGCTCTATGTACGACTATTTCTATGCACAGAGCCGAGGCGTGTTCGAACTCAACTTCGACGTGGTGGGACCGGTCAAAGTGTCGCAAAACCGTTCCTACTACGGTAGCAATGACAGCAGCGGCGACGACAAACACCCAGCACAGATGGTGTCGGAGGCGGTGAAACTGGCTGATGAATATGTCAACTATGCCGACTACGACTGGAATGGCGACGGCTGGGTGGACCAGGTGTATGTGGTGTATGCCGGCAAGGGCGAGGCAGACAGCGGCATATCATACACGGTGTGGCCCCACGCGTGGTCGCTCTCCAGTGCAGGACACTTTGGCGATGGCGACGGTGCCCTATACCTCGATGGGGTATACATAGACAGTTATGCCTGTGGCGAGGAACTGGATGGCTCTACCTCGCAGATAGCCGGACTGGGCACCATGTGCCATGAGTTCAGCCACTGCCTGGGATACCCCGATTTCTACGATACCGACTACAGCGGCGGTCAGGGTATGGGCGACTGGGACCTCATGGACCATGGCTCATACAACAACGGCGGATATCAACCCGCCGGATATACCAGTTACGAACGCTGGATGGCAGGATGGGAACAGCCCATTCCTCTCACTAAGTCTACTACCGTCACCGGAATGAAAGGACTGCAAGACGGCGGCGAGAGTTATATCATCTACAACCCCGGCAACAACGATGAATACTACCTGCTGGAGAACCGTACCCTCTCAGGATGGGATGCTTCGCTGCCCGGCAATGGCCTGCTCATACTGCACGTAGACTATGATGCCGCAGCATGGGAGTCAAACACACCCAATGACGACAAGAGTCACCAACGCATGACATGGGTGCCTGCCGACGGAACCTACCAGACCTCGTACTACGGCGGCATCTCTACCGGCGGTCAAGCCACAGACCCCTATCCCTACGGCAATAACAACTCGTTCAACAAAGATTCGTCTCCCGCTGCCACTCTCTACAATAAAAACGATGACGGAACGTACTATCTCAATGTGAGCGTGGAGGATATCACGCTTGCCGACGACGGTACCATATCCTTCAATTTCATCGGCGAGAACAAAGTGGAGGCTCCGGTTATATCACCCGAAGGCGGGGTGTTCTACGAACCACAGACGGTGACTATCACCTCTGCCGACGAGGGGGCTGTGATATACTATACCACCGACGGCACCGAACCTGCCACCGAACTCTCCGACGCCTCTACCACGATGACATACGAAGAGCCGTTCAGCGTGCAACAGACTACTATTGTCAAGGCAATCGCTGTGAAGGACGAGGTGGTGAGCAAGGTGGCTACTGCCAGTTATGTGATACGCGACCCCTCCGAGAATACCAACACCTACCAACTCCTCACCTCTATCGATGATATCGTCAATGGCAAACAGTATATCATAGGCTATCTCTCAAAGGGTGTGGCTGCCGGCGAGATGAACGGCACTTACCTCACTAAGGTGGACGTGGAGGTGGAGGATGACATAGTGACTATCAACGACGATGTGGCTGTGTTCACTCTCATCGAGGGACAGAACGGCGGCTATGCCTTGTATAATGAGGAGGCTGGCTCTTACCTCGTGGCTACCGATGCCAAGAAACTGGAATATGTGCAGGCACCCACTGAGTGGAACTTTGCCAATATCCCCGACGGTGTGGGGCTGGTGTGCGGCGACAATGGCTCGATGCGGTACAATGTGAGCAGTCCGCGGTTTAATACCTACACCAGCAAGGTGACCAACTCCATGCCTTATGCCACCATCATGAAGCAGTGTGTGAAGCAGGAGGTGACGGGCATATCTGTGGTAGGTGCCGAGAAGCAGAATGTGCGACAAGGGGTGTACGACCTGCAGGGCCGACGCTTCCACGATGCATCATCACTGCCCCACGGCATATATATCATCAATGGAAAGAAGATGGTGAAATAGAAAAACAGTGAAGTGAGCCCCGAGGCTCACTTCACTGTTTTTCCACGTAGTATCACTCGCTCTATGAGTGGTTCGCTGTACGAATAGGGTAGGTAGGCAATGGTGGGTATGGGGCGTGTGACGATCATGTTTGCCACTTTGCCCGGTGTGATGCTGCCATAGTCCTTGCTCATGCCCATGGCTGCCGCCCCGTTGATGGTGGCGGCATGCAGTGCCTCGGCAGGCAACAGCCGCATCTTTATGCATGCTAAGGATACCGCCAAGGGCATGCTGCCCGAGGGGGTGCTGCCGGGGTTGTAGTCGGTGGCCACCGCCACGGCACACCCCGCGCTGATGAGTCGGCGGGCAGGGGCGTAAGGCATGTTCAGGAAGAACGAGGTGCCGGGCAGCACGGTGGCTATGGTCTGGTGTCGGCTCAGCAGTGCCACATCCTCTTCAGAGATGCTCTCCAGATGGTCCACAGAGAGGGCTTGCTGCTCCACTCCCACTTTCACACCGCCCGAGTCTGCCAATTCCGATGCATGTATCTTGCCACGCATGCCGTAGCGCTTGCCTGCCACGAGCAGACGGCGGGTCTCGTCGGGGGTGAAGAAACCCTCGTCGCAGAACACGTCGATGTATTCCGCCAACCCCTCGGCAGCCACGGCAGGCAGCATCTCGTTTATCACCATGTCCACATACTCACCCTGGCGGCCGGTGTACGCTCTGCCCACGGCGTGGGCTCCGAGGAAGGTACTCACTATCGTGGCATCGCTCTCCTGCTTCAACCGCCGTATCACACGCAGCATCTTCAGTTCATCGTCGGTATTCAGTCCGTAGCCGCTCTTCACTTCTATCAGTCCGCTACCCATGCCTATCATATCGTCCAGTCGGCGCTTGGCTTGCTGGTACAGTTGCTCTTCGCTGCTGTGGTGCAGACGGTCGGCGGAGTTGAGTATGCCACCGCCCCTGCGCGCTATCTCGGCATAGGAGAGTCCACGTATCTTGTCTTCAAACTCACCCTCCCTGCTGCCAGCATATACTATGTGGGTATGGCTGTCGCACCATGCCGGCAGCACGGCACCGCCCCGGGCGTCTACCCTCTGGTCCACTGCCTCCTGGTCGTGCCAGCCGCTCATGGGCCCGTAGTGGGCTATGCGCTCACCATCGGTCAGCACATAGGCGTGGCGCAGGGTGGTGTAGCGGTGCAGCATCTCGCTGCCCCGCAGCATGCGCACCCCGGGGGGCAGTATGCCGCCCAGTATGCCGATGTTGTATATGAGTGTCTTCATAGGCTTATTTCTCATATTCACTCACGTAATGCTTGATAAACTCCACGGCATGGGCTATGTGCGGATACATCACCTGGTCGTGGTCTATAAATGGCACCACCTGGCGGAAGGCATGGTGCACGCGCTCTATCACTGGCGACGACTGTAGCGGACGGCGGAAGTCGAGGGCCTGGGCGGCTGTCAACAGTTCTATGGCGAGCACACGCTCGGTATTCTGTACTATCCGCAGCAGTTTGGTGCCTGCATTGGCGCCCATGCTCACGTGGTCCTCCTGACCCTGCGAGGTGGGTATGCTGTCGGCAGAGGAGGGCATGCATAGGGTCTTGCTCTGGCTCACTATCGATGCCGAGGTGTACTGCGGTATCATAAACCCGCTGTTCACTCCGGGTTCTGCCACGAGGAAGGAGGGCAGGTCTCGGGTGCCCGACACCAGTTTGTACTGCCTGCGCTCGCTGATGCTGCCCAACTCGTTCATGGCTATCGAGAGGAAGTCCATGGGCAGCGCTATGGGCTCGCCGTGAAAATTGCCGGCAGAGATGATGAGGTCTTCGTCCGGACACACGGTGGGGTTGTCGGTGGTGGCGTTTATCTCTATGTCCACCACGCTCTTCACATACGATAGGGTGTCCTTCACCGCACCGTGCACCTGGGGTATGCAGCGGAAGGAGTAGGGGTCCTGCACATTCACCTTGGGCTGGGCTATGAGTTGGCTGCCGCGCAGCAGGTCGTTGAACCGTGCGGCAGTGGCTATCTGACCCTTGTGGGCACGCACCAGATGCACTGCCAGGTGGAAGGGCTCTATCCTGCCGTCGTAGGCTTCCAGAGACATGGCACCTATCACGTCTGCCCACTCCGTCAGGCGTTTGGCATGGATGAGTGACCACACGGCAAAGGCACTCATGTTCTGTGTGCCGTTGAGCAGTGCCAGACCTTCCTTCGAGGCCAGACGGATGGGCTCCCAACCCATGCGGCGCAGCAGTTCACCACCGCTCATCACCTCGCCCTTATACTCCACCTCGCCCAACCCCACAAGGGGCAGACACAGATGGGCAAGGGGCACTAAGTCGCCCGAGGCACCCACCGAACCCTGCTGATATACTATGGGGTATACGTCGTTGTTGAAAAAGTCTATCAACCGCTCCACCGTCTGCAACTGGCAACCGCTATAGCCGTAACTCAACGACTGCACCTTGAGCAGAAGCATAATCTTCACCACTTCGTTGGGCACTCGCTCGCCTGTGCCGCAGGCATGCGACATCATCAGGTTGATCTGCAACTGTGCCAGTTGGTCGGCATCGATGCTTATCTTGCACAGCGAACCGAAACCGGTGGTCACACCGTAGATGGGCTCCTTGCTCTCGCTGATCTTGCGGTCCAGGTATTCACGGCAGTGTACGATGCGCTCGCGCGAATCGGCACCCAGTTCCAGTGTATAGCCACGGGTGATTATCTCATCTATTTTATCCTGGGTGAGATGTCCAGCACTGATTTTGTGTTTCATAGTAGTGTTAAATGTTTTTCTGGTGCTGCGAAGGTACACTTTTTTTCCCACTTTTCACTACAGTATCTTGCTTCTTTACATTTTTTTTATTTTCTTTGCAATGAAATTGTGCGGATTTCATTTCAAATCACACATAAATGTATGAATGCACTAAATCACCCCCCGAAGGGGCAGTGAGCCCCAAGCCCAGGGCAACGCCCTGGGGAGGAATGCATGTTATAATTCGCCCTGAAAGGGCAAAAGCAAAAAAAACAGAATCCTGGAATAAAACTAAATACAATATACCATGTACGACAAAGAATACGGACTGCGCATAGCACACTGCGCCCAAGGACCACTGAGTATAGTAGGAAAAATGGCAAACCGCCACGGACTGATAGCCGGCGCCACCGGCACCGGCAAGACCGTCACACTGCAGGTGATGGCAGAGTCCTTCTGCCAGGCAGGCGTGCCCTGCTTCATGGCAGATATGAAAGGCGACCTCTCCGGCATCTCACAAACGGGCAAGATGAGCGGGTTCATAGAGAAACGACTGCCCGAATTCGGCATCAAGGACCCACAGTTCCAAAACTGCCCCGTACGCTTCTTCGATGTCTACGGCGAACAGGGGCACCCCATGCGCACCACTGTCTCGCAGATGGGACCGCAACTGCTCTCCCGACTGCTCCAACTCAATGAGACTCAGGACGGTGTGCTGCATATCGTGTTTCGTATAGCCGACGACCGCGGACTGCTCATCCTCGACCTCAAGGACCTGCGCTCCATGCTCGACTATGTGGCACAGCATGCCAAGGAGTACTCCACTCAGTACGGCAATATCTCCTCGGCATCGGTGGGCGCCATACAGCGTGCACTGCTGCAACTGGAGAGCCAGGGTGCAGACCGCTTCTTCGGCGAACCGGCTTTCGATATCTTCGACCTGATGCAGACCGAGGGCGGCAAGGGGGTGATGAACGTGCTGGCTGCCGACAAACTGATGATGCAACCCAAACTCTACTCCACCTTCCTGCTGTGGCTCATGAGCGAACTCTACACCACACTGCCCGAGGTGGGCGACCTGGACATGCCCAAACTGGTGTTCTTCTTCGACGAGGCACACATGCTCTTCGAGGGCACGTCCAAGGCGCTGCTCGACAAGATAGAACAGGTCATACGTCTCATACGCTCCAAGGGCGTGGGCATATACTTCATCACACAGAGTCCGACGGACATTCCCGAGACGATACTCGGACAACTGGGCAACCGTGTGCAACACGCTCTGCGTGCCTACACACCCAAAGACCAGAAGGCGGTGAAGACGGCTGCCGACACCTTCCGCGCCAACCCCAACTTCCGTACCGACGAGGCTATCATGAACCTCGAGACGGGTGAGGCGCTCGTCAGTTTCCTCGATGCCAAGGGCGCTCCCACCATGGTGCAGAGGGCTAAGGTGCTCTTCCCGCTATCGCAGATAGGAGCCATCACCACCGAACAGCGCACCACCATCATACGTCAGAGCCGTATCTATGGCAAGTACGACACGATGGTAGACCGCGAGAGCGCATACGAGGTCCTCACACGCGAAAACCAACTGGCTGCCGAGCAGAAACAGAAGGAGGAGGAAGCCAAGGCTGCAGAGAAGGAGGAGAAGAAGGCTGAGAAGGGAAAGAAGAAAAACAGCATCTTCAGCAGGGTGCTCAAGGCTATCATCACTGCCGTCACCTCCACCCTGGCTGCTATAGTGGGTGCCTTCGTCACCAGCAAGGTGACGGGCAAGGAGACCAAGACGAGGAAGTCGGCGGGCGAAAGGGTGGTGAAGAACGCTACTACGGCTGCCACTCGCACCATCACACGCGATATCCTGGGCAATCTGATAAAATGACTATAAAACTTCTCGAAAACTAAAACATATATCACTATGAAAAAATCTTTATTTTTGCTCCTCGTGGCATTGATGGCTACCACTGTGAGTGTGAACGCACAGAAGAGGAAAACGCAGAGACGACAGACGGCTGCCAAAACGGTCACCTACCCGCAGCGCGATGCTGACTTCCTGCCCAACTACCGCCTGCAAAGCACTGGCTCGTTCAGCCTCTACGACGACAACCGACAATACGTCACGCTGGCATCACCCGATTTCAAAGGTCATGTGCTGCAGCGCAACATGAACAGAAAACAGATAAGACTGAGGCAACTGTCGTGCCGCGAGAATGATATCACCGACGAGGAGTATTGGTTTGAGAGGAATAACCTGTCTCCCATCTTCTCTGTCTACAAAAACGAACCCACTCCGCAGGTCAGACCGCGCCTGCGTGTCGATACCGATGGCTATTCGGTGGTGACCTACGGACCGTACTGGGTGGAGGCGACGAAACTGGCAGTGTGCGACACGGAACTCAAAAACGTGTACAAGGCTTACGACTTCAGCGTGGCGGTGATGCCACCGGGCATAAACGAGGTGTGCGGACTGGGCGGCGTAGACTATGTCATGATAGAAGGCAATATCATGTATGTGTCGCACCAGACTTACAGCGACTATAAGAAGGGTGACATGGGCAGAGGCGGATACCTCTCTGCCATTGACATGCGAACTGACGAGATAATCTGGACTACCAAACCTAAAACCAGCAACTGTCATTTCGAGATTGTGGGCAATTCCATTATCTGTGGATATGGCAATTCCTTTGAAAGAGACTTCCTCTATGTGGTGGATAAGTTCTCCGGACAGCGAGTGCAGACCATCCCTCTGAAAAAGGCTGCTTCGTACATCATAGAAAAAGACGGCAAGGTATACGTCCGCACCTACAGTTTCGATTACGTCTTCACCTACTGATACAGGCCAACAGCCCCGTAGGGACAACATAATACATGCAGGTAGTGCAGCGCAGCGAAACCTCTGTTACAACCATGACGCTTCCAGCGTCAGGATATGTCATGGGTCCACATGCGCGGCCTATCCTTTTTATAATTTTCTGAATCAATTTTTTTATAATTTTGAGGCCGTCAGGCCGACCGAATAAAAAAGTTGCACGCAAGATGCGTGCGCTCCTGAGGATTGTGAGCACGCTCACATGGCATTCGGTTTGGCGTCGGTCGAGCGCAAGCGACCAAAAAAAAGTGTGCAAGCGACAAAGAAAAATGCTAATCATTTGCATTCAAATGATTAGCATTCTCAAACCGTACGCCTGCAGGGGTTCGAACCCTGGACACCCTGATTAAGAGTCAGGTGCTCTACCAACTGAGCTACAAGCGCAACTCCTAATTGCTATTGATTTCTCAATTGCGGGTGCAAAGGTACGGTGTTTATTGCAGACTGCAAAATTTTTATGCCACTTTTTTTCAAAAAAATGTTTCTCTACACAAAAATAGGTTCAGACGACCTTATCCTATGCGCAGCAAGATGCCGCACGCTCCTACAATTACTTTATCAGCAAACCTTAGGAGCGCACAGCATCTTGCGGTGCTTAAATAATGTCTCAACCGCTTAAATCATCGATATAGAGCGACTGAGGAAGGCATCCAGAGCAGAGCCCTTCAGCATACCGTTCTGCAGCAGAGCCAAGTCTATCAACTGATGTATCACATCATTGCCCTTGGCAAAGTCGCTCAGCACACTGCGGCGCTTCTCACGCTCGTCGCCCACCTTCTTCTCCGTGTCGGTTATCTCCTGCTTCTCGGCATCTGTCACCTCCTCAGCCTTCTTCTTGTCACGCTCCTGGCGCAACACAGCCAGACGGGCTTCCAGTCCGCGAATCTCGCCCTCGATGGGTTTCAGGGCCTCGGTGGTGGCGGCGCCAGCCTCGGTCAGCACACGCTTCACCAGTGGGTGGTCGCTGTTGAGCACCATGGTGTACATGTCGGGCATCTGAGCGTAGAAAGCCATGCCACCCTGGAATTTGCTCATCTCCTTCATCCTGCGCATATACTCGCTCTGAGTGATTACCACCGGACGCTGTTCGGCACCTAAGGGCTGCACGTCCACGTGTATCTCGGTCTTCTCCATAGTGGGCAACTGACTGGTGAAGAGCACTGACAGTTTGTCACTGTCATCCTTGCCCAGCGCCTCGCGCTTCTCGTCCTCCTTCTGTATCAGACGCTCTATCACGTCGCTGTCCACACGCACGAAGCGGCTCTTCTCTATCTTCTGCTCCAGCATCTGAGCCACTGCCACGTCCAGTTCGCCGTCCATCAGCAGCACATGGTATTCCTTGGCGCGTGCCGACTCTATGTAACTGTACTGGTCGTCCTTGTTCGTGGCATACAGATACACGGTCTGCCCGTCCTTGTCGGTCTGCTGGTCTTTTATCAGTGCCTGATACTCATCGTAGGTGTAGTATTTGCCCTCGGTGTCCTTCAGCAGCGAGAAGTCCTTGGCGCGGTCGTAGAAGTCCTGCTCCGACAGCATGCCGTAGTGTATGAAAATCTTCAGGTCGTCCCACTTCTCCTCAAAGCCCTTGCGGTCTTCCTTGAACAGGCTGTTCAGACGGTCGCTCACCTTCTTGGTGATATAGGTGGAGATTTTCTTCACGTTGGCGTCGCTCTGCAGGTAACTGCGGCTCACGTTCAGGGGTATGTCGGGCGAGTCTATCACGCCGTGCAGCAGGGTCATGAAGTCGGGCACTATGCCTTCCACCTGGTCGGTCACAAACACTTGGTTGCAATACAGTTGCACCTTGTTGCGCTGCAGTTCTATGTTGCTCTTTATGCGTGGGAAATAGAGTATGCCGGTGAGTGAGAAGGGGAAGTCCACGTTGAGGTGTATCCAGAAGAGGGGCTCGTCCTGCATGGGGTAGAGGGTGCGGTAGAAACTCTTGTAGTCCTCGTCTTTCAGTGTCGACGGAGCCTTGGTCCATAGTGGTTCCACGCTGTTTATCACGTTGTCCTCGTCGGTCTCCTCTTGCTTGCCGTCCTTCCATTCGGTCTTCTTGCCGAAAGCCACGGGCACGCTCATGAATTTGCAGTACTTGTTCAGCAACTGCTCTATCCTGCTCTTCTCCAGAAATTCCTTGCAGTCCTCGTCTATGTAGAGGATGATGTCGGTGCCGCGGTCGGCCTTCTCCACCTCGCTTATCTCGTATGCAGGACTGCCGTCGCACGTCCATTTCACTGCCTGTGCGCCGTCTTTGTAACTGCGGGTCACTATCTCCACCTTTTTGCTCACCATAAACGAACTGTAGAAACCCAGTCCGAAGTGGCCTATGATGGAGTGGGCGGTGTCCTTGTACTTGTCCAGGAAGTCGGTCACGCCCGAGAAGGCTATCTGGTTGATGTATTTGTCTATCTCCTCGGCGGTCATGCCTATGCCGCGGTCGCTGATGGTCAGGGTGCCGGCATCCTTGTCCAGCGACAGACGTACGGTCAGGTCGCCTGCCTCGCCCTTGTAGTCACCTTTCTCTATCAGGGTCTTCAACTTCTGTGTGGCATCCACAGCGTTGCTCACCATCTCACGCAGAAAAATCTCGTGGTCGCTATACAAAAATTTCTTGATGACAGGAAAGATATTCTCTGTCGTTACTCCAATGTTTCCTTTTTGCATGATTTTATATGTTTGTTTCGTTTCTATTTTCTGCCGCACATTCAGCAAATAGCGTGCCAAAATATATGCCCTCAACCTGCAGAATATGGCAGCAGGTTAAGGGCATTTGGTATATTTTTACTGGTTGCGCTATGCGGCACTGCCCCTTCGGGGCGCTCCTTTACAGGCTGTTATCATTCTCCCACAATTTCACTTTGAGGTTCTATCTTTATTTTCTATTGGTAAATATATTCAATTTTTTTATTCTGCACTGTCCTTAACTGCTAAAATATCTTAACTGACTGCTTTGGACCAATATTTCTGACCGATAGCAGCCACGTCCGCCCCAACCGTGCTAACTTCGCCAGTAAAAATCCGATGGACTATGAACGAACAGATAAAACAGATACTCACTGAGAACATGCGGCGCAACCGCCTCATCAACGACACATTCAACCCCATCAGCGGCGAGGGAAGCCTTGGCGAACGACAACAGGTCACTATCACCGATACCGGCGACCCCGTCAACCTCTTCCTGCCCGCCAACATGATGCACAACGCATGGATGGCACGGGCAGCACAACTCCACTCGCTGCGCGCCGCCGACCCTATGGCGTCGGAGAGCGACCTGCGCCTGCGCTACACCCTGCTGCGCTGCCGGCACGACTTCGCCTACTGGGCGGCACGCTTCGTCAAGATAAAACCCAAACAGGGTGGCGACGATATGCCCTTCGTGCTCAACCGCCCACAACGGCGACTCATCAACGCCCTCGAGACACAACGACTCGCCCGTCAACCGCTCCGACTCATCCTGCTCAAGGCACGACAATGGGGTGGCTCCACCGCTACGCAGATCTATATGGCATGGTGGCAACTCATCCTGTGCCGCGGACTCAACTCGCTCATCGTGGGACATGTGAAGACGGCATCGGCAGAGGTGTGCGGCATGTTCGAGAAGATGATGGACGCCTATCCCGAATACCTGCTCTATGAGGAGGGTGGGGTGCCTCGCTCGCGACAGCCCAAGATCATGAGCGACCGACACTCTCGCCTGCTGCGCTATATCCCTGCGCGCGGGTGTAAGATAAAGGTGGGGTCGGCAGAGACTCCCAACTCGGCACGCGGCGGCGACTCGGCACTGGTGCACTGCACGGAGGTGGCGTTCTGGAAACTCACTCAGGGCAAGTCGCCAGAGGATATCGTCAGGTCGGCATGCGCCGGCGCGGGCTACCTGCCCAATACGTGCATCGTCTATGAGTCTACTGCCAACGGCACGGGCAATTTCTTCCAGCGCGAATACGATGCTGCCCGGCAGGGGGTGTCGCAGTTCCAGTCGCTCTTCATCGCCTGGTGGCAGATAGAGCAGTACGCACTGCCGCTCACCGACGAACAGCAGGCAGACCTCGCCACACGCCTCTACGAACAGCGCGACGCACTCACCCCGCCCGCGCCGCGCACCATGCCCGGCAGATACCTGTGGCGTCTGTGGCAGATGGGTGCCACGCTACAGGCTATTGCATGGTACTGCATGGAGCGACGCAAATACGACTTGCATGCCGACTTCGCGGCGGAGTTTCCGTCGGACGATATTGAGGCGTTCAAACACTCGGGCGCCAATGTCTTCGATGCATACCACGTGGACCGTATGCGCCACGACTGCGCTCCACCCATCCTGCGGGGCGATATGGTGGGTAGGGCTCCACGGGGTGACGAGGCACTGCACGACCTGCGTATCGAACGCTCGGAATACGGACCGCTGTGGGTGTGGGCACTGCCCGACACAGCCGCCGACTGCCACGACCGCTACCTCGCTGTGGTGGATATCGGCGGACGTACGCCGCAGGCGGACTGGTCGGTCATCTGTGTCTTCGACCGCGCCACTCCCGACGGACGACCCACGGTGGTGGCGCAGTGGCGCGGACATATCGATATCGACCTGCTGGCATGGAGGGCAGCGCAGATGGCACACTACTACTGCCAGGCACTGCTGGTGGTGGAGAGCAACACGCTCGAGACGCACTCGCAGTATCATCTGCTCGAAGGGGGCGACCAGGCTCCTTTCATCCTCACGCAGATACGCGAGGCTTATCCCAACCTCTATGCACGGGCGCAGAGTGCTGAGGAGATACGGGCACATGCGCCGCTACGCTACGGCTTCCATACCAACGTGAAGACGAAGCCGGAGATTATCTCCACTCTCATCGCCGCCGTGCGCGACCATCTCTATGTGGAGCGCGACGACCGTTGTCTCGACGAACTGCTCACCTACGAGCGGCGTGCCAATGGCTCGTATGCTGCCATCGAGGGCAAGCACGACGACCTCCTCATGACGCGTGCTATAGCCCTCCACATCTCTTTCCACCACATGCTGCCGCCACGCACCACCGCCCGCCACTCTCTCCACCGCTCCCGCCGCCGCTCCCTCTCTGGTCCCGTATGGTAAAAATATAGGAGCGCACTGCATCCTGCGGTGCTAAAAAAAGGTTCAGACGACCTTATTCGATGCACGCAAGATGCGTGCGCTCCTGAGGATTGTGAGCACGCTCACATGGCATCCGGTTTGGCGTCGGTCGAGCGCAAGCGCCCCAAAAGAAAAATTTTGAGCGCAAGCGACAAAAAAAAGGTGTGCCGCAATAGCGGCACACCCAAAAAGTCTCATCAGAGCAAATTACTCGTCTGTTGGTTCATCCCATACCGAGAAGGTGGGTGCTTGCAGTATAACAGGGTCTTCCTCAGTACCCTTACCTTCCTGGTTCTTGTCGTAGACCTTGCTGTAAGAATCGAGCAGACTCTCTATCAGCATGTCCTTAATCTTGATTTCAGGCTCTATGTATGTTTTCATATTGCTTTCAGATTATTATTTCACTACATATTTCTTACCATTCACGATGTAGATGCCACGATGAGGATTGGTCACCTGACGGCCCTGCAGGTCATACACCTTAGCGCCGTTGCTTATCTCAACGTTCACCTTGTCGATACCGGTCACCACGTCGTTCATCCATACCAGACTGTTGGCGTTGGCCTGCACGGTAGGCATCTCTATCCATGCGCGGAACGGAGCAGCCAGACCTACAGCCACCTTGGTGAAGCCTTCTGAAGTACCCCATCCGTAGTAGGTAGTCTCAGCATCCGAGCGCAGAGTGGTCTGCTCCAGAGCGAAGGTCATCTTGGCATTGCCGGCAGCGTTGATAGTATTCACCTGAGCCTTAGGCAGTTGACCTACGTTGATGTTGGTGAAGGGATACTCAGTAGCGGGCTCGAAGATATAAGGCACGTAAGGTGCGGGAGCCGCAACGCTCTCACCGTGTATCACACCGTCTGTCACGCTGGTCAGTGTGTAGAATTTACCTGCTGTCTGGTCGGCG
Organism: uncultured Prevotella sp.; assembly: GCA_946186945.1. Classification (GTDB taxonomy): domain Bacteria; phylum Bacteroidota; class Bacteroidia; order Bacteroidales; family Bacteroidaceae; genus Prevotella. The sequence continues at coordinate 3,444 of CAMHPC010000013.1, read as the reverse complement.
GGCATTGCGAAGGGCAGCACCACGGTGTAAACCTTGCTGGTGTCAAACTTGCGGGCATAGGAAGCCTTCACGTTCACATTCACGTCCTCTGCAGGCTGGAACTGCTCTGCATCGTCTGTGAAGAGAACGATACCGTTGGGTTCGTCACCGTCGTTAGCGTATGTAGCACCGGCTATCAGAGGCAGGTCGCTGGTCTGGTGTGTGTATCCGTCTGTAGCAAACAGTATGTTGGCAGCAGCGGCATTCACTTCAAACTCATACTGCAGGAAGTCAGTGCCAAATACGTTGATCTGCTTGCTGGTAGTGCTCTCAACGGGTGCATAGTCTACACCATTGCCCCAAACGTATGCTTTGGGTGCCCAACCTTGCATGTCTACATAGTAAACAGTTGTGGTCACCACGGGTGCAGATGCTTCGATAGTGTAGGTTGCACCGTCAGCAAAGTTTGTCAGATTCATCTGCTTGCCATTGTTGTTATTGTTCAGTATCAGATTCTCGTATGCAAGGTCTGCAGACAGTGTCACGGTATAGTTGTTGCCGTCCTTGGTCACGGTCACCTTGTCGTTACCTACTACGTTTTCACCATCATACAGCACTACGCCAGGCCATGGGCCAAGAGTCTCACCACTGATATCTCCCCAGTTGTACAGTGCCAGTGCAGGCCACTCTTCTGTGTTGTTGTTTACAATGGTGAAGGTGACGCCTGTGGGTTGAGGTTCATCAATCTTTTCAACTAAAGCATAGTAACCGTTATCTGTGGGTTCGGTCATGGTGAAATATACATTGTACTCGCCATCCTCTTCGATAGTGAGAATCTTATTATCCGGGGTGTCAGGTATCCAGGTCTGAGTCTCGCCCTCTACCTTCAGCAGTTTGTATTCATAGTTACGTGCAGTCAGTGTCAGGTTGCTCTTGGTCAGTGTCCACGCGTCACCGTTAAAGGTCAGCTCGTTTGCCTCATCGGCTGCCCAAGCAACACCAAGCAGATCCTCTTCACCTACTATGTAATATTTGGCTTCTGTCACTACACCGACGGGTGTCAGTGTCACTTCCACGTCTTTCTTCTCAGCAGTGTTGTACATGGTCACTGTGATGTTGTAGTTGCCGGCTGCTTCGGGCACAAACTCCTTGTTGCCGTCCACGCCGCCGATACCGGTATTGGTCACCCACTTACCGTTCTTTGATACACGGTAGGGATATGCCACTGCTTCAAGTGCTACATTCTCCTCTCTGTAGGTGTACACTCCGTTGCCCTCGTCAGTGAGTATGCGCTCTATGCCGCGATATTGAGCATCGTCCTTAAATCCGCCAAAAGCAGTACCTTCCAGACCGTATTTGTCTACACCCCAGTACTCTCCGTTGTCGGCAAACACAAGGTCTTGAGTCTTTACACCGCCAGCACTGAAAATAACATTGGTTGGCAGGTCATCCTCGCTCAGTTGCTCGAATGTATATGTCCATATATCCCATTCGCCAGCCTTCTCCGCGGTCTTGGTAGCAGCAGCACCGGGCCATTCTTCGAAGAAGTCCTTATTGCTATTCCAAGCCCATACACTCACGTCGCCTTCCCAGTTGCCGCTGTTCACAAAGGTCACGGTGTAGTCCTTCACCTGTGCAGCCTCGCGCACGAGGGTCTCGGTCACAGTCTTGGCGGTGGGATCGAAGGTGATGGTGATGTCATACTTGCCATCCTGAGCCACGGTCACAGCTTTATTGGAGCCTATGCCTTCTATGTTGAATATGCCGTTGGCATTGTATGCGAAGCCCTGGTCTGTGGTGTATGCACCGTTGATGCGCACGCGATACTGGAACTCACCAGCAGTCAGTTCTACACCTGTCTTGGTAATCACGTACTTGCCGTCGGTCAGGGTCATTGCATTGGCAGCGTCGCCATCTGCGTTCTCCCACCAAGCATTGCCGAAGATGGCACCATTGCTACCTGCCACGCTGAATGCAAACTCGGTATTGGTGCGGGTAGCATCTGCATTGTAGCCCTCGTTTGTAGGTTCGGTCATGGTAAATACCACGTCGTATACACCTATTTCGCTTATGATCAACTGATGGTCATCGCCTATACCATTGGGTATCCATGTGCTACCGTCCTGCACCAGTTTGTAGGCGTAGTTGCCGGGGAACAGTGTCAAACCGCTCTTTGTCAGTGTCCATGTGCCATTTTCCTCAGTCATGGGGTTATCAGAAGGGGTCCAAGTCAGACCCAGTTCGCCGACTCCTGCTATCTGGTAGGTATGCTGCACAGGCTCAGTGCGAGGCTCAACACCTTCTATGGTTATGCTCCAGCCCTGTTCTATATCTGCATTCTGTGTCCAGTTGGCAGTCAGCAGATAGGTCTTGTAACCAGCAGTGCTGTTCTTCAGTTTGATGTTTCCAACGGCACCCTCAACATTCACAAACTCTATCCATCCGTCGGGAGCAGTGATATTCTCCTGTCCTATCTGCTGCCAGCCTATCCATTTACCACCATTGGCCACGAGTTTGAATTCGAAGTCGCTGGTAGCGTCATCGGTCATGTCGATAGAGTAGGTATATTTAGCATTGGGAGTCACCTCTTTGAGAGGATTGGCTGTACTGTTCCAACTGTTGAAGGCTCCTGCTATGGTCAGGCTGTTCACAGAAGCCAACTGACCGGCTTCGCGCTCTTCTCCACCGGCTATGTCGATAGTCCAGCCTGCCGAGGCATTGGTGCCTCCAGCCCATGTGGCTGTGAGAATATAAGTCTTGTAACCGGTAGTGCTGTTCAGAAGTGTGATGTCGCTACCGTTTCCTGTACCGCTCACCCAGTCCGTCTCGCCGGTGAAGGTCACTTGCTCCCAACCAAGCCACCCTCCGTTGGGGCGGAATTTGAACATCACATCTCCTGTTTCAGACGTCAAATCCAGTGTCAAGTTGTATTCTTGGTTCTCTGTTACAGTGGTGAAAGCGGTTCCGTCTCCCCAACCACTAAAAGTACCAGATAATGTTACAGTACTGATAGTTGCATCAGGGATTTCTGCGAAGTCAGAAGTTTCGTCATCATGAGATTTACTGTTTCCATCCCAATGGAAATAACGGTCTGATTGTATGCCAGTAATGTCATCCGTCTGTTTTCCATTCCCATCATGGAAAAGGCAACTTACACTTGAATTGTCGCTCAAGTTAGTGAAGGTATAATAATAATAACTCCTTGCATCACCACCAGCAGTGGGTGTCTTACTAACAGGACCAGACATTGATACGCCAGGCCAGTTCGAACTCACGGCTCCCCAATAATGAATTTTTGGCGCAGTGTTTCCATCAACACGGACATACACCGTGATGTCTTTAGCTGACAATTGCCCGACGAAGAATAGTGGGCAAAGCAGCCAAAACAGAGATAGTAATTTTTTGTTCATAATGACTTGAACTAAAAAAACTTGACACATTTTGAGGTCTAAAGAGAATGAAAAT